>JBFRWK010000065.1:0-2750 GCA_051439545.1 Xenococcaceae cyanobacterium
TGAGCGCGATCGCCTGGTTAATACTTAAGAGAAAAAATTGCTCAATTATTACTATTTTAATTAGCAAAAGTTGAAATGAAAATAACCAACCATCATACCATAAAATATTTATGCAAGAGTTCTAATAATGATCGAGTTCCAGTAGAAGAAATATTAAGGATTTTGAACAAATGTCAAATTTAACCTTTTTTTCTAGCTGTTACCAAAAAACCACGGGCTATATCTGGAACTTCACGGGGAGGAAATTTATACTTAAAGCGACCAAAACTAGCTGTATCGTCTCCAAATTGAACTACATCCGCTTGCCACCCGAAGGATTCAAACAACTTTTCGGGTTCATCAAATCCAAAGAGCCAATATTTAGCCAAACCATTGTCCGATTTTTGCATCTTTTCATTCAGTACATCCGCACCTAAAAAACTGTCATCGGTACTTAAATCTGTAATCGTTTTCAGCAAAGCACAAGCATCTGTTTTAGTCAAATAGTATAAAAATCCTTCTAGCAGCCAAATAGAAGGGCTTTTAGTTTCAAACCCTTTCTGGAGTAGTTTCTCTGACCAAGACTCTCTCAAATCAATAGGTATTACCTGTCGATGACAAATTGCTGGAGTTGAATCTAGAAGAGACTCTTTAAGTTGTATTACATCGGGTCGATCGAGTTCATACAAATACGTGTCAGGATGCCACGGGAGATGGAAAGCTCTAGTATCCATTCCTGCTCCTAAGATAACTACTTGGCGTATAGAAGAAGCAGAGGACATTAAAAAATCGTCAAAGAAACGAGTTCTGACTGCGACAACTGGTCTACCCCTATCTTCGTATTCTTGAGCGCGAGGTGCAATTTCAGCTATGATTTCTGCTCCTGCTAGTTTTTCGGCTAAAGGATCTGAGAATAAACGGTCTGGTCTTTGGTGTTCAATGGCACGAACAGCAGCCATATATCTAGAAGTTAAGCTTACTTTATTCTGCATTGGCAAGTTAATTACGTCATATCCTTAAATTTACAGTAACCCTCCAGGTCTAATAACAATGTTTTGTGTTATGGAAGAACAATTCGCGATCGCCTGACTAAAAAGTCTCGCTATATTCCCAAGCGGTTATTGGCGAAAGTAGAGAAGCTGGAGAAGGAAAAAGCACCTGTGAGGGAGATTTTAGAGGTGTTGGGGGTGAAGGGGTAATGAATCTTTTAAGTTTTAACTTACAATTATTCTTCGATTTTCTGGGTAATGCTTCTTTCAATTAAAGGTATTTGAAAACAAACCCGATCTTCGCCGTCAGGTTCTAAAATTTCTTTGTCAATTAGTTTACGCCAAACTTGACGCTCTTCTGGGGTGGAGGTGACTTTTTTAATTAAATTTCTCATACATTCTCGTTGCTGCTGGTTAAGAGTGTTTTTCCATAACTCATCAAAATAAAGACTCCCACTTACCAAAGCTTTAGGGATAATACTTTCGACATCTTGGGTAGTAGCCTTAATATTGAGAGCGTTTTGAGGATGTTTTCGGTTGAGATAGTCTACTAATTCAGAACAGAGTAACTGGACGAGATAAGGTTGGCAGCGCGTCCAATAAATAATTCGTTCTACGGTTGCTGGTAGATAAATATCGGGAAAGTCGGGTACGGGATGGATAATTAATTCTTCGGCTTCAGATTTTTCTAAATAAGTTAAACGAACGTAACGGGTACTAATAAGATAATCGCTCCAATAGCTTTCCATTTCATCTAGAGTATGAGAACCGCTAAAAAGCAGCGTCCAAGCAGAACGATGTTGGATAACGTGGCGTAAAAAGTTGAGCGGTGCGCGGGAGTTGGTAGTAGCAATTACTTCCTCAAGACGTTCAAATTCATCCAGACAGAGTAAAAATCTTTTTCCTGGCGCAGTACGTTCGATGGTGGTAAACCAGTTTCGCAAAGTAGGAAAGGGTTCGGTTTTTAGTTCTTCACGATCTGGATGGGGTAAAGTAAGATTTCGGGAAATTCGCGCCGAGTCTATTATTTGCTCAACTAAAGATTTAGCTACTCCTGGAAGAGTGATCGCATCGGCAATTCCCTGAACATCTACCCATAAAGGAATTAAATCTCCGCCTACTTTTTGGGGTAGATATTTGAGAGTGGAAGTTTTACCCGTGCGTCTGCCTCCATAGAGTAATAGGGTAGGTGGGGGCGACATTAAAGCAATGTTTTCAATTTCCCGAAATAGATCTTGACGACCTTTGAAGCGATTTTGGGCTGTTTCGGGGTCTAAAGCTGCCCCAGCGATATAAACTTGGGGTATTTCTTTGGCATAATCGGATTGTTTTTCTAAGTTACGTCGTGCAGTTTCGAGGATACTTAACCATCTTTGAGCGATCGTACTAGAAGCAGTAGCAATGCGGGGATTTTTAATAAAAGCAACACTCTTTAACATCTGATTCAAAGAGTCAATAGGTTTCTTCAGTGATTCTGTTTTACGATAAACAGAGGTTGCCGTGTCTGCGGAGCGGACGCTACGGCTAATATCGAGAAACTCAGGCAATACCGTAGCAATTTCGGGAGGGGAAGGGGCAGGAATCCAAGCTAATTCCTCGGTAATGGTAATAATATCGCGGAAAGTGCGACAACTTTCTAGCGTATCTAGAGCGATATTAACTGGACTTTCGGAATTCGATCGCCAAAATAGGATAAGATGATTGCAATATCTTGCTTATACTTGGATTTAAACTGCGATCGCTTTCCATGAAAGAAATAACCCTCTCAGCCTTACCCCCATG
>JBFRWK010000066.1:0-6827 GCA_051439545.1 Xenococcaceae cyanobacterium
CAGACCAATTTAAGAGTAACGTAGCCGTAGATAGCTCAAAATCACAGCTAGAAGTATTTTGGATTGAATGCGATCGCTACCAGGTCATCTCGAAAATCGAGCAACAATTATTAGCCCAGTTTAACCATCTTACTTTTTCTCAGCATCGTCGAGCGGTCAAAAAATAAGCGATCTGAATAAACAAAGCATAATCTTAATTTTTGGCAAGAAAATCTAAATATTTTCTGAATTAAATAATGGTGATACGAAGAGTATTTTAAAGTAAGTGTCAATAAGTAAAAAGGTACTGTTGAATCCAAAAAATATCGATAATTCTTGATGATAGACGCAAATTACGTAGATTTGGCATTTCCCCTCACAGGAAAATTACTGCCCTTAGATAATGGCTATATTATCTATTCTGCTGGGAGCAGGTCAATTATGTCAGAACAAATGAACTAAATCAGTCAAAGCGATCGATAACAACGTTAAAATCAGGTGTGGTCAGAAGAGGAAAGAACAGAAACAGATGACACGCCCTAGACGAAAAAGAGCTAACAAAACACCTTCAGGCGAGCGCCAAAATTCTATACAGACAAACTGAACCAGAACAAGTAAAAACTTTAGCTCAAATTGAAGCTACGGTCAGAGAACAAACACTTGAATATATTACACCTCAACTAGGCTTTTTTTGATCAAACAGACTAGCCGAACACAAGCAGGGCGAATTAGAAAATTAAAAAGTATTCTTGGAAAACTACCGAGCTTGTGAAAAACAAGCTGTTAAACTTCAAGTGGAATCTCATCAAAGAATAAGCCCTTATTTAGGAAAAATTGATGAAACTCTGGCTTGATTTTCGACTCTAAAAAAGAAACAAGCACAAAATTTTTGTAATTATTTGCGTCATCACCGTCATCGTCTTGTCAATTATGATTATTTTCAAGCAGAAGGTATATGTGCCATTGCTTCGGGGGCTGTGGAGTCTACGGTCAAACAAATCGAGCGCCGATTAAAAATTTCTGGAGCGCAATGGAACAGCGAAAATATCCCACAAGTCTTGAAACATAGATGTGCTTATCTAAATGATATATTGAAAGGATCGAAAGTTGCCAATGGCAAAGTTAAAAATACTCTACGATATGTTTTAGTACCACAAAAAAATATAGGACAAGAAACTAACAGTATTAAAGATATAGCACCTAAAACCTGGAAATATTTATTGAAATACTCACAATATTTGGATGCTAGAAAAAGCAAAATTTACCTTAATAAACCGCGTTTTTCGGTATTTGGAGTTGGAAATTATAGCTTTCAGCCTTGGAAGATTGCAATTTGTGGTCTTTACAAAAAGCTTGACTTTAAATTAATTCATCAGATAGAACGAAAGCCTGTATTTTTTGATGATACTGTATATTTTATTAGTTTTAATAATGAGGAAGAAGCCAAAGTGTATTTTAATTTACTAAATAGTCAAGCAATTTTTGACTTTTATTCTTCTCTAATATTTTGGGATGAAAAAAGACCAATTAAAGCAAATATTTTAAATAAGCTAGATTTGGAAAAAGCTAGACAAAAATTAGATTATCGGCAATAGTATGACGATCGCGCCTGAAATTTAATCTAACAAAAGATAGAAAAGATGATGGTTGTAGATTAGGGTTTTGGCAGAGAAACAGTGAAAGTAGTCCCTTTGCCTAATTGAGACTTCACGGTAATCTTACCTTGATGGGCATTAATAATTTGCTGGCAGAGATATAGTCCCAAACCTTTACCCGATCGCCTGTGGTTTCCTTGATGGTATCGTTGAAATATACTTTCTTGTTCTTGGGGAGACATCCCTATACCCGAGTCTGCTACTTGAACTATAACTTCTGAATGCTTCTGAGATAAAGATACCGTCACATTGCCTTTATCGGTAAATTTAATCGCGTTGCCAATCAAATTAGTAATTACGCGACGCAATTCCAGACAATCGCCTTTAATCTCGCTAACATCATTGGCAAGATTGCATTGGAATTCTATTTTCTTTTCTTCGGTTAGGGGTTTAAGTTCGGTAACGACTTCTTTAATGAGACTTTTGAGATCGACAGGTATAAAACTGAGAATTTTTTGCCCTAACTCATAGTGATGGGTTTCTAGCAGAGTATTGAGCATTTTCAACATATTTTGATTGCTGCTAATTATATTATCGATCGCTTCTTCTTGTTCGCAGGTAACTTCCCCAAAGGCTTTTTGTTTGAGCAAATCTAGCATTCTATTAGCAGCTACTAAAGGAGTCCGTAAATCGTGAGTCAAACAGGAAACAAAATTCTCTCTTTGATCGATCGTTTCTTTGAGGCGCAACAGCGATCTTACTCTGGCTTGTAATTCGTCGAGTTGAAAGGGTTTGCGGACAAATTCATCTGCCCCTGCATCCAATCCTTCAACTAAGCTAGATTCTTCCCTTGCGGTAACTAGAATTATAGGAATAAAGGGAATATGTTTATCTTGACGGATACGCCGTGTTACTTCGTAACCATCCATTCCCGGCATCATCACATCTAACAAAATCAAACTGGGAGGAGAATGTTTTATCTGCTTTAATGCCGTCTCTCCATTATGGGCTAAAACGACTTGATGACCTTCTTGTTCTAGGGCAAGTTGAATCAGTAAAAGGTTATCGGGAATATCGTCTACCGCTAAAATATATTTACTTTTGATATTTTTATTAACAGTCATTATAAAAAAGAATAATATATATATAAAGCAATATTAAATAATATTTCTCAACTCAAACATCATACTTGCGAGGGATTTTTACAGTAAAAGTCGAACCTTCTCCTAATTTACTTTGTAGTGAGATGTCGCCCCCCATCATCTTGACTAGAGATTCTGTAATTGCCAAACCCAAACCAGTTCCTGAATGTTGACGGGTAAAACTCTGATCTCCTTGACGGAAAGCCTGAAAGATTTTGTCACGATCTTCTTCGGCGATACCTATTCCCGTATCCGTAACGGCGATCGCAATTTTTGTTTCATCTATTTCCCAAGCTTTAACGCTTATCTCTCCCGTTTCCGTAAATTTAATTGCATTTGAAAGTAAGTTAATCAAGATTCGTTTAACAAAGTTAGAATCTTGAATTAAGTAAAAATCTTGTAAATTAATTTCGGTAAAAATATTAAGCTGTTTGGCTATAGCTAAAGAACGTAATTCTTCTACGGTTAATTTAATTAAATAATTGAGGTCGAATTTTTCGGGATTTAAGGGGAGTTTTCCTGCCTCGATTTTGGAAAAATCGAGCATTTCGTTAATCATATTCAGCAAATTTTTACTATTATCAAAAATTCGCTGTACCAGATTTTTTTGTTGTTCGGAAAGAGGATCGGGGTATTGACGCAGTAGCAGTTGCGAAAAACCCATGATGGCATTCATCGGTGTCCGCAATTCATGGGACATAGTTGCTAAAAACTCGGATTTGAGTTGATATGCTTCTTGCAACTTAATATTTTGTAATTTAATCTGCTCTTGCTGCTTTTCTAATTCTTGATTTTTGAGGACTAGTAACTCATTGCTAGCGCGGAGACGCTCATTCGCTATCTTTACTGCTTGTTCTGCCTGATTTATCCGAATAGCACTGCGAATTGCTTTATCTAAATTGTTCGTATCGGCTCTAAGTTTAGATTTTGCTAGATAATCTGCTGCTCCAGCTTTCATAATTTCGACAGCAATTTCTTCGTCTCCTTGCCCTGTCAATACGATTATTGGCAAATTGATGTTTAAAGCTTTTATTTCTGTAATCAAATTTAAACCATCAATATCTGGCAGATGATAATCAAGCAAAATTAAATCGAAATAATGATTGCGGTTATACTTAGTTTGAGCCAGCAAATCGGTTTTGGGAAAGGGAACTATATTATTAATTCTCATTTTCAGTTCGGCGATCGCTTCTTGGCCGTTTTTGGCTTCAGTTAACGAAGCTAAAAAATTGGCTTTTTTTAACGTTCGCCTTACCATCATGCGATCGACTTCATCATCATCCACCAATAATATAGAAAACTGCTCTTCATTCATTACTACTTACTTTTTACATAATATTAATGCTTAAGGCATTTCACACAAAGCCCAATATTTATTAAGAGCAACCATTACCTCGGCAAAATTGACAAAGGTAACTGGTTTAAGAATATATCCTGCAACATTGAGATCGTAAGCTTCAATTCTATCTCTATCCTCATCAGAAGTAGTAAGCACAATTACGGGAGTGCGCCTTAAATTCTCATCTTTTCTTATTTCATGGAGAAACTCCAAACCGTTCATTTTAGGCATATTAAGATCTAATAATACTAATCTTCTGTTTTCTGGTACTTGAGGCGGTTGACCATTTTGCGATCGCAACATAGACAAACCTTCTAAGCCATTTCCCGCTACAAACAAAGGATTAGTTATTTTGTACTTCTTAAACGCCCGCCTAACATTCATTACATCAACTTCATCGTCTTCTACTAACAAAATATTGATGATTCTTTCTTCCATAACTTATGTGATGAGATTTAAAATTGGCGTTTGTATTATACTTTTCGATTGAAGAAAGAGGAAAGGTATAAATAAAATGAGCTTATTTTGCTACAACCATACTTCTCCAGACTTCAAAATATTTTTTTGGCTCACTTCATGATATATATTTTGCTCAAAAAAAGTATCCTCTAAAAGGTAGATATTATCCCATGAAGAAATAGTAAACTCATAATGAAGAAAACATAAATAAAACCCTTGGATAGACTACGCTTATAATTGGCTGGTGTCTTACGTGGTCTGACTTGGCAAACGCGCTTTTTAGCTATAAGCTAATAGCTGCCAGCCCTTCGAGTTCAAATTATAATATGTTTTACTGTGTTCTATTTAAATAAAAAGCACAGTAATTGACATAGCTCAATCCTAAAAATTTCTCCATTTAATTATCAATTTATAATTAAATTAACTTTTTTCAGCTAATTTCTGCCAAGTAAAACAAAAAGTAGTTCCTCGACCTATTTGTGACTCTACTTTAATTTTACCCCCTTGACTTTCCACAGCTTTTTTGACGATCGCCAGACCAATTCCCGTATTTTCTTTAGTATCTCGTGCTTCTAAAGTCTGAAAAATAGTAAATATTTTGTCGTGATATTCAGGAGCGATACCTTGTCCATTATCCGTGACAGCAAATTCATAAAAATTATCTCGTTCGACAGCGGAAATAGTAATCTTACCCCGAGGGCAATTGCTGTGTTTAATCGCGTTACTAATAAGATTATTGAATACTTGTTGCAAAGGTATTAATTCGGTAACACAAGTTGGCATTTCCCCGATAATATCGACTTTAAAATGTTTGGGAACATCCAGCAAATCGATTATTTCTGTAAGCATTTCTCTCACATTTACTGTTTCGGGTTCGGATTTTAATCTACCGACACGAGAATAAGCGAGCAACCCGTTAATCAAATTTTCTAAGCGATAGACTCTACCCCGCAAAAGATTCATATTATGTCTGGTTTCTTCGTCTAGTTTGTCTTCTAAGTCTTCTTCAATCCATTCAGAAAGATTAGCGATCGCTCTTAAGGGTGCTTTAAGATCGTGGGAAACTACATAGGCAAACTGGTCTAATTCTTGATTGCGTTGTTCTAATTTAGAAGTGGTAGTTAATAATATGCTATTGAGTTGTTCTAGTTGAGCAGTACGTTGTTTTACTCTTGCTTCTAATTGCTCATTTAATTCGGCTAAAGCTTGTTCTGCTTGTTTGCGATCGGTAATATCCCGCATCGCTACTACTGCTCCACTCTTTTCCCCATAACTATTAAAAATCGGATCGCCATTAGCTAAAAGAGTACGTGGTTTGCCTTTTTTGGGAATAATCATCATTTCTACATCTCTGACTGATTCTCCCTGTAATGCTCGAAACAAAGGAATATCATCTTTGGACATGATTGTTTTCCCATCAGCTAAATAAAGATCGTAATATGCCGACCATTCTTCGGCGGGAATAGCTTCTGAGGGAAGTCCGTGAAATTCTTTAGTAGCCTGATTAAATAAAGTTAAAATCCCATGGCGATCGCAAGCGACGATACCATCAGAAAGGTTATCTAGTAATGCTTGTAAAAAATTTTTTTCCCGATCTAATTCAATTTCCGCGCCTTTGCGATCGGTAATATCTAAACTAGTGCCGATAATGCGATATATCTTACCCGTGTCATTTTTGATGGGATTGAGATTAGTAAACCACCAAGTATTTTTTCCCCGAAAAGGCAAGCATTCCTCATAAGCAATAATTGTCCCTGCTTCAAGACATTCCTGGTAGCGTTTTTTTACAACTTCGGCTGCTGCTGGAGGTAAAATATCTGCGGGGGTTTTATGAGTTACATCCTTAACGCCAGTTAATTTTTTGGCAGCAGGATTAAATGATTGATAGCGAAATGTTCCATCTGCTCCAGGATCTACAACAAAAATTGCCTCTCGAACATTATCGTAGATACTGCGGAGAAATTCTTTTTGTTGGCGAATAGTGGTTTTTTGCTGTTCTAGTTGGGTAATTTTCTCTTTAAGTTGTTGATTTATCTGATTTACTTGCTTGGGGGAAGGCAAAGTTAGTATCTGAGGAATTTTAAGCCATAGAGCGATCGCTGTTGCCAAAGATACCAAGGCTGTCAATAACCGAATCCAACCCGATACCCAATAGTTAGGATGCCATAGCGTCCACATATCAAAACGGGTGAGCGAAATTTACTGTGGTAAATAGGGAGATAGGGAGATAGGGAGATAGGGAAGTAGGGAAGTAGGGAGACAATTGATTCCCCAAGTCTCCAAGTCTCCAAGTCCCCACGCATTTTTTCGCTC
>JBFRWK010000067.1:0-14484 GCA_051439545.1 Xenococcaceae cyanobacterium
AACATGGTCGTAAAGCTAAAAGTATCTTTCGTCATGGTCTTGATTATTTACGTTCTATTGTTACTGATTTAGATTTGAAACAGGATGAATTTATCCACTCTTTACAATTTTTGTCCTGTACTTAGAGTCTATCTATTGGATTTGCTTTTATTATTGTTGGTTTAATTGAAGGCTCCCAATGGTCGAGATTTATACCCTATGCCGACCCAACTATCGTCACTGCTATTGTTATTCTCACCAGTCCAATTCCTATTCGGATTATTCTCGACAATATCAGACAGCTTTTATTAGGCTCTCCTCAGTCTGCAATGCGTCAACACATAGAGCAGTTATTTCAATCGGCGATCGAGGGTGTACCCTGCACTAAAAAAATGCTGCGAATGACTCAAATAGGAAGATATCTTTACTTGCATATCTATTGGTTACTACCTGAAAATTTTGAATTGACCAGTGTTAGACAACTCGATCTCATCCGAGAAAAGATAGAGGTAGTTTTAAAACAAGAATATAGTGACTTGAATATAGACATTATTTTTACTCAAAACGAGCAATGGTTTCAAGAAATAAATCCGCAAAAATAAATTAATCGACTGTTGTGATTTAGATTCGGCGATCGCTTTTCTTCAACTTAATTCTTAAACTTATACCAGTTATCAACAGCGTGGTTCTATAAGCTTGGGAAACCCAAGCATAGCCCACGCTCAAAAGTAACTGGAGACATAAAAGAATCTATCCTCATAAATTAAAACCTCAAAACCTATGCGATTCGTAACTTCTGCCTTCTTCAATTGGTATTGAAACGGAAGAATGTCTTAATTTTTTCGGTATTGCTCAAATACTGTGATTAATGAATCATTGGGATTGTCAATACAGTGATCGATGACTCGCTCGGAGATATTACCTAATCTCCCAACATCCACGATCAACTCATTTTTCTTTCCACTTATAAAACCTTGATAGTAAGCCATTGTAGCTTGTCGGTCGCTATCATCAAGCTTCAGCACATATCTACACGCAAGAGTTCCTGCATCGATCGTGGAAGTATCTTCTTGCTTGGCTCCATTTTGCCCGTAAACAGAGACAGAGGGGAGACTGAGTAGAAAAGCTGTGGACACAACTGCTATCCATTTGAACCGATTCATAATAACCATTTTCTCTAAAATAATTCTCACAAGTTAACAAGACATAAATGATTAACGTGGACGGACTCTTCCACTCATGCAATCATCATAAGCAATATTGTAAAGACGTTGATAATCGTCGGATTTTCGTGAACTACCCCTTAGGGTACCTGCTAGTGCGCCAATGCCAGCACCTTTGCCAGCACTTCCAAATATGCCACCGATTAAAGCTCCTCCCGCTGCTCCTCTAGCTGCTCCTCTCAAAGTGGTACCTTGATTAGAAGAATTGCGTTTAGCATAATCTCTGGCATATTCCTCACATTGTGAGCGCGATTGTGCTAAGGTTATCTCCCCAGATATCCCAAGAAGCTTAACCAAGCTAAGCAGACTAATTGTCAATATTATTCTTTTTGGCAATTGCTTAATTTTCATCTATTACCAATTATTTTTTTCAACTCCAAAACGTAGGAGATTATTGCAAGATGGAAGTCATAATACTATGGAAATCTATCTTTTACAAGTTAATTAGCATCGACTTTGCTCTGACGGCGACTGCCCAAGAGATAAGCATATACATAAGTGAATTCGCACCCTAATAAGAAGAGCTGGCAAGTGAGGTAAATCCAGAGTAACAGAATCATCACACTGCCAACTACTCCATAGGAGAGAAATCGACTACCGATCTGAATAATGCTATTACTGACAAGATACTCAAGGAACATAAATAAAATTGAGGTTATTAAAGCTCCTAACCAAACATCACCCCAAGCTACCTTGGTTGACGGGAGAATTTTATACAAAACCATAAATGCTAAACTCAGGAGCAGTAAGGTTGTACTCGCCTCTAATCCTTCGATCAGTAGAATAGTGTCGATCGCGATAAAGTCAAAGGACTGGTTGAAATTGTCTACAATTTTGAGAATAATTTTAATGGCGATATTAGATAGTAGGGAGAGTAAAATAAATACGGATGTACCCAGTACTAAACCAAACGCAGACATCTTACCCTTTAAAAAATTCAGTGCGATCGGGCGAAGCCTGGCAGCGAAGCCGATCGCTATCAAATCATTATTAGTATGCTGTATTGTTCGTACTTGCCAAATTTTGTTAACAAAACGGTTGAGAGCAGCAAAGACATTACTAGCAGTAAATAATAGAAGCAAAAAGCCAACTAGACCAGCTTCAAGACTATTTTGATTAAGATTAATCACCGTTGAGATGATAATGTTGTAAACAGAAGGTGGAAACGAATTTTGAGCCAACCTGAGTAGTTGGCTAGTGATATTGGTATCAGCACCAAGAAAAAAACCAACGACGCTGAGAATTACTAACAAAAGAGGAAATAGAGAGAAAATCCCGTAGTAAGCTAAGGCTGCTCCCATTTCCAAACATTCATCACGCTGCCACTTGAGAAATACTCTGACTATTAGCTGGGAAGTCTTTGACCTAATAATTATAGTTTTAAGGCTATCTCTCACTAACAATCCTCTCTTGCATGGCGATCGCGCCTATTCATCTCTTTCTCTCTTAAGAATCGATCGCTAACAGACCTCTAATCTAAAATTATCCTAGCAATTTAGCGATATCTATCTTTGTCTATTACAAGAATCGACAGTAGATAAGACCTCGTCACCAAATTCTGAAAACCATTTAGAGCTAGCTCGATCTAAAGCCTGACTATTGAGAAAGCCATTAATGGTATTTTGCCACTGAGGATCGTTATCCGGAAGAAGTATTCCATAATAATCACAGGTTAAGGGACGCTTGGGCAAGAGAGTATAATCATCAACCGTTAAACCTTGTTTTTTTATTTCTGCAATAGACAATACACTGTCGCTAACAAATGCTTCAATAGTGTTTTCTTGTAACGCTTTAACTGCTTCAGTTCTGGCTCTAGTTCCTTCAAAGTAAATTTTTTCGGTTGAGGGATATTGTTCGTCCACAAACTCTTCAGTAGTAGTATCTTTTAATACACCAATTTTGAGATTTGCTAGGTCGCCATTACCATTAATTTGACCGCTCTTATTAATAGGCAGCAGAAACTGAGTTCCTGCGGCAAAAAAGGGTTGAGAGAATGTAACTCCCTCAATATCATTTCTAATAGTATTGGGACCACATTCAAGATGGACTCGCTCTTGTTGCAGCAATTGATAGCGATTTTCTAGACTAGAAGGCAATTGTACTACCTGAATACCACCAGAACGATTTAGTTTCAGTTCGAGATACTGCTCTAGAGAGTTAACGAAATCAGCACAATATCCAGTCCAATTACCGTTGCTACCCAGATAACCGAAAGGAGCAGCATCGCTTCTCACTGCCACCTTTAATGCACCAGTTCTTTTAATTTCTTCTAAAACTGGTTCTTCTCGTAAGGGTGTGGAAGCAACCACCGGTTCGGGAAAGAATGGTACAGGGGGTTTTTTGCCATAGGCTATCTCTAGTTGTTCTGGCTTTAAAGATTGAGTAAGGTGAATACCGAATCCCGATCGAGAGATATCTTTAGTGTAAGCAGCCGTGAGATAGGGCTTAAATTCCTCTAATCCCCGCACATGATAGTTAAAGAAAGCCACACTCATAGCATTGAGATAGCTACGGGCGATCGCGCCACTGCCTTCAGGGCCTTTCTCTATATCTAAGGCTAGTCCCTCAATCACCTTATCTTTGGCAGTCGAATAGTGAGTTCCTGGAACTAGCAATGCTAAGTATTTGTTGGGAGTTTTTAACCAAAAGAAGGGATGAATTTGATTTTGGACGACGGGAACTGTAATGTCTTCACTAGCTGCCCAGATCATCGTGGGAATATCGATTTTACCCATCCCCTCTGGTCCAAAAATAGGATTGGTCATAGGATAGGCAGAGAATACTGCTTTAATCCGCGGATCTCTAATATTGAAATTGATAGGTGGTAGATATTGAGCTTGACACTGGAGGGAAAAACTAATAACGATGTTAAAGTTTTCCTCGTTACATTCCTGAGCTAATCTGGGTTGATTAATTTCTGCTCCTGATACTGCTAATGCCGTATAGCCCCCAAAAGAGTAACCAAATACGCCCACTTCTTCTAAATTCAGTTTGTTTGACCACTCTGGATTAGTCTTAGCTAAATTTTCTAGCCGATCTAATAAATAAGTAACATCTAAGGTGCGACCGATAAATTCAATGGGAGTAATCCAATCACCCAGTTCTCCACGTAAAAATGCTTGGCGATATTCCAAGTTACTGCCAATATGCTCCACGGCTGCTACCGCATAACCATAGGAAGCTAGTTGTTGGGCTACATGACCATAATTACCTCGCGATGAACCAAAACCTTGAACTATAACTATGAGTGGTGCTGGTTCTGATTTTCCTTCAGGCAAGTACAAATCGAACTCTAGAGGGTAGGAGAAGGATAACCCAACATCAGTCGATCGCAAACTTTCGATCTCAAAAGTCATTCCCTCTGTTTTCACTTTCCAAGGCCCTGGTTGCCTCAAATCAGCAAGTTGAGAGAAATCCAAGGTCGATTCTGCTGCTTCTGCTGCGGACTGTTTAATAATTTCCTCCACTGCTACTTGGCGATAGCTAGATATAGTTGTTAACTCCCTTAGCAGTTGGATTATAAAATCAAGGTTAAGGTGAATGTCTTGGGTAGGGAAACGACGTAATGCATTAATAATAGTTAAGCCTTCCTCTTTGTCTGCTGCTGCCAAAATTGCAGCAGAGCGAATACCATAAAGACCGTTGATATTATAGTCAATTTGAACTGCTCTTCCTAACTGGCTGAGTAATCTTTCTACCATAGGAACCCGGGTGACGCGAAAAATTAGAGCAGGATCTAAGTCAAAACGTTGTTGTAAAATTTCCCGAAACTGGACTAAGGTTTCTTCATCTAGACGATTAGTAATCAAAGCTAAGTCTCGGTTAATTTCACCCTCTTTGGCAAAAGTTTCTAAAGAATCAACTGAGATAGATATTTGCAAAGGTCCAAAAAAAGAAGTAATTCTCTCGGCTGATAGTACTGGTTTTGGTTTGAGTACTGCTGACATTATTCCCAGGCTAAAGAAAAAACAGGCAGTTTGTACTAGACTAAAGAATCTCTGGTGACGTGTTTTTGCTTTGTGCATTTTGGCTAGCAAATTTCTAGTTGACATGATTTTGAGTACTTTCTCAGCTTGAAAAATAATCTGAAAATGGCTTTGACAGAAGTTCTATTGCACTAGTGGGATACTTCCAGCTAGATCTTAATTAATACTAAATCCGATTACCATCGAGATTTTCGCTCTATGCAAGAAGTCTATTATTATGAATAGAATCCTAGCAAAGTTTTTCAGCAATTTCCTCAGAAATTGAGAACAGGAAACAAAATCACAAAATATCGATCGAGAATTTCTAGTCACCGTGACTCCGCCGTAAAAGCGGTGCGCGGGAAGCAGGGCTGTTTCAAAGTGAGATGAGTTAACGATTTTAACTCAATGTCGAAAGAAGTCCCCCGACTTGTCGGTGGGACGGGGCTTTTAAAGTGCTGAATTTACTTCAGCACGCAGCCCCTCATGAATTTCGACCAATAATATTCCGCGCGGAGCGCATCCTTACTCTATAAGTAATAAAACTTGTTTTTGACTTATTCTATGAATTACGGACAGGATTTATTGGGGTTTGGGTCTGTCTTGCTGTTCGACATATTTGCGTAACTCTTCTATGGTAACGCCTCCACAAGAAGAAACAAAATAACTTCCCGTCCATAATACTCGTTTGTTCCAGTATATCTTCTTTAGATAATCAGGATGATTGTGCCACATCATTTTGCTGGATGTTGCTTTGAGATTAGCTATTAGATTCGATACAGAAATACTAGGTTTATAGCTAACCAATAAATGTACATGGTCGGTTTCCCCATTGAATTCTAATAGCTCACATCCTCTGGTTTTGAGAATAGAAGAAAAAATCTCTTCAAGTTCGGTTAGTAGCTCTGAGGTAAAAACAGATTTTCTATATTTCGTCACAAAAACAATATGAGCAGTGAGATTATAAACTCCGCGAGAAGCTTTGCTGTATTTATTTTTCATCAAGATTCTTTATTAGTCAATGACAGTGATATAATCATTTTATGAGGTCATCAGCAAAGGTAAGACTATATCCAACTACAGAACAAAAACAACTACTTGCCAAGCAATTTGGTTGTGCTAGATTCTGGTGGAACAAAGCATTAAGTTTACAGTACGAAAACCGTTCAAATAAAGGTAAATGGCTAAAACGTACTGAATTAAATGCTATGCTTCCATCTTTGAAAAAAGAATTACCTTGGTTGAAAACAGATTGTTATTCTCAAGTGTTGCAGGCAACTACTAAACACTTAGAACAAGCGATGAAAAATTGGTTTGAAAATAGAGCCAGAAAACCAAGATTTAAAGCTAAGAAAAACAAGCAATCAATCAGCTTTCCTCAAAATGTAAAAATTGTTGGTGACTATCTAAAAATTCCTAAAGTCAATTTAGTAAAAGCCAAATTCACCCGACCAATTGAAGGAGAAATAAAAACAGTAACTATCAGCGTTACTCCATCAGGAAAATACTATGCTTCTATTGGTCTAAATTTAGCAGATAAGGAAACAGACTCACCAACTGATGGAGTAATTACAGGACTTGATTTAGGACTTAAAGATTATGTAACTTGCCATAACGGAACTGATAGTTATTCAGTTAAACATCCCAAATGGCTCAAAGAACACCAACGGAACTTAAGATATCAACAAAAACAATTATCTCGTCGTCAAAAAGGAAGTAACAGGAGAAATAAAGCAAGACGTTTGGTTGCTAGAGTGCATGAAAAATTGAGCAATGCACGTCAAGACTTTTTACACAAACTATCTCGCCGAATAACGGACGAAAGCCAAGTCGTTGTAGTTGAGAATTTGAACATCAAAGGGATGGTCAAAAACCGTAAATTGAGTAAAGCTATTACTCAATCAGGTTGGGGGATGTTTCTCAATTTTCTTGACTACAAACTAAAACACAAAGGCGGTGTTTTAGTGGAGATAGATCGATTTTTTCCTTCTAGTAAACTTTGTTCTAATTGCGGTCATAAATATCAAGATTTACAGCTTTGTGAACGAGAATGGACTTGTTTGGCTTGTAATACAAAGCATTCAAGAGACGAGAACGCAGCCAAGAATATCAGAGTAGAAGGAATGAGAATCTTAGGGCTGGGACACAGCCCTCGTGGAGATGATGTAAGACTTGAAACTTGTTTTGAGCAATTGTCTGTGAAGCGAGTACCCACCGAGAGTCTATCATAGACTGGTAGGAATCCCCCAGTTTACTGGCGGGAGGATGTCAATGATGAAAAGTAACTTTAAAGCGATCGAGCAGGTTAGGTAAAGTAACTCGATTAATATTTTTTAAGAAAAATGGATTAGCTTATTTTGGGTGTAGAATCTTGATTATGCTAGCAATACCTGCATCTCTCAAATAGGCAGATTAAAAGAGCGATGATTGCTCGATGCAATTAATCTACATTCATTATCAAGAAGGATTATCGAATTGAATGTTAAAAAAAATTTCAATTAGCTTGCTTAGTACCCTGTTGTTGCTATTAGGGGTCAAACCAGTTGTAGCAGAAACTGTAGTAGAATCTGTGGCTCGTACGGGAAGATTAGTAGTAGGAACTTCTTTCGATCTAGTTCCCTATGCCTATGTCAATCAAAAAGAAGAATTAGACGGTTATTCCATAGATATCGTCAAGCTAATTCAAAAGAAACTCGAGCAGGAACTGGGTAAAACTATTGAAGTAGATTTTGTCGAGACCAATAATATTGCGGAGACTTTCCCCAAACTCATTAGTGGAGAGATCGATATTGCTTGTAATAATGTTTTTACTTGGCAAAGAGATGAGTATGTTGACTTTACGATTAGATATGGTGTATCAGGTATTAGACTTTTAGTCCCATCAGGAAAAGCATCAGATTCTTTTGCTAATAAAAAAATTGGTATTCCTCCTGCTACCTTTGTCAAGGATGCCATGAAGCTAGCTTATCCTCAAGCCAGACTAATGGAAATGACAACTCTGGAAGAAGGAATTGAGGCTCTTAAAGCAGGAAAAGTTGATGCTCTGGCTGGAGATAGTGTGATCCTCGATGGAGTACGCCAGCAAATCGCTCCAGATGATTATGTAATAATACCTGAATTGCCCTATGGTCGCTATGGAGTTGCTTGTATAGTTCCAGAAAATAATTCCACTTTTCTCAATATTGCCAATTATGCGATCGCGCAAATGATGGAAGGTTATCTTGTAGGCGATCGAGAGTCATTAGCTCTTGTTAATAAATGGTTTGGGCCTGAAGGTGTGATTGAAATTATCGACCCGAACTTAATTAAAGATTTTTATGAAAACATAATTATCAATCACGAACAGATTCCTTTTTCTAACTAAATGATTAGTAATTGCATAATTAGCCTGATAATCATTACAAGGAGCATATCTTGAAATCAACAAAAATTACTTGGATTAGCTTTATAGTTGCCCTAGCAACCCTAAATCTGCCAATAAAAACTCAGGCTCATCAAGCTGAACCAGTCTCAACTAAAACGCCTCAAATGCTGGAAAGTCGTTTAGCCAGAATTGCTAATACGCTCAAAGAAAGAGAAACTCAAATACCTGCATCTTCTAAATTGAAAAAAACTTTAGAAATTGCTGGTTGGGGAAATAGTCGTGGAGGAGGAGGTTTTATCAATGGTCCAGGAGGAGGGTTTGTCAACAGAAGAGGTTGGGGTGATGGTGGTGGCTTTTTAAATCGTCGTTAATTAGCGATCGACTTCCAGATTACTTTTTCTAACTAAATGATTAGTAATTGCATAATTAGCCTGATAATCATTACAAGGAGCATATTTTGAAATCAACAAAAATTACTTGGATTAGCTTTATAGTTACCTTAGCAACCCTAAATCTACCGATCGAAACTCAGGCTCATCAAACTAAACCACTCTCAAATCAAACTCCTCAAATGCTGGAAAGTCGTTTAGCCAGAATTGCTAATACGCTCAAAGAACGAGAAACTCAAATACCTGCATCTTCTAGCTTGAAAAAAACTTTAGAAATTGCTGGTTGGTTAAAAAGTTATCGGGGAGGTTTTATCAATGGTCCTGGGGGAGGGTTTGTCAACAGAAGAAGATGGGGTGATGGTGGTGGCTTTTTCAATCGTCGTTACTGGTAAGCTACTTCCAGTTATTGAATATTCACTTTTTAGTATAGATAATGGTACTCTCTCAAGCTCAAATTTCAGCACAAATTCCTGACATTAAGCAATTTGGTCCTATTAACCTGGTAGTAATTCAACCTACTTCATTTTGTAATCTCAATTGTGATTACTGTTACTTGCCCGATCGACATCTGCGTAACTTATTATCCCTCGATTTAATTGAACCAATCTTTGCAAGAATCTTTACCAGTAGCTTTTTTCGAGGGGATTTTAATATCTGCTGGCATGCAGGAGAACCATTAACCGTACCTATTTCCTTTTATGAGTCTGCTTTTGCCAAAATTCAGAAAATTAACGACCAATACAATCCACAAAAGTTTGTTGTCGATCATTCTTTCCAAACTAACGCCACCTTAATTACTCAAGCTTGGTGTGATTTCTTTAAACAACATCCCGTTCATGTTGGTGTCAGTTTAGATGGTCCAGCTTTTCTCCATAATGCTCATCGCCACAATCGCAGGGGAGGCGGTTCTCATGAACTGACCATGAGGGGTTTGCGTTATCTACAACAAAATAAAATACCTTATAGTATTATTTGCGTAATTACTAAAGATTCGCTCAACTATGCTGACGAAATCTTTGACTTTTTTATCGAAAATGGGATTACAGATGTCGGCTTCAATATGGAAGAAACTGAAGGGGTTAACCAGTCTTCTTCCTTAGAAGGGGAAGAAGTTGAAACAGCTTATCGTCAGTTTATTCAAAGGTTTTGGGAATTAACAGCCCAAAGTCAGGGTAAATTTCAACTAAGAGAATTTGAAACTTTGGGTAGTTTGATTTATAACGAAGAGCGTTTACAAAATACAGATATGAATCACCCCTTCGCTATTGTCAATATTGATTACCAAGGTAATTTCTCAACTTTCGATCCTGAATTATTATCAGTGAAGACTCAAGAGTATGGAGACTTTATTTTCGGCAATTTCTTACAGGATAGTCTGGAGTCTGTTTGTGGCAGTGAAAAGTTTCAACAAATTTATCGAGATTTAACGGCTGGAGTTGAGCTATGTCGTAATACTTGTGCTTATTTTGGTATTTGTGGTGGTGGTGCAGGTAGTAATAAATATTGGGAAAACGGGACATTCAACTCAGCCCAAACTAATAGTTGTCGCTATCGCATTCAGATATTAACCGATATAGTTGTGGATTCTTTGGAAAATTCTTTGGGTTTAAACAATAGTCCTTGTCAAGATAAATGAAGACGTTTGTCGGCAAAAGATATTATTCTCGACAAAATAATCCTAACCAAAACTCCTACTGTACAATAATTTTAACTAAATTTAGCCCGATACAGTTTATGGTCATTGGGACAAGGAAACATTATTTATGAAAAGTAACCTTAAAGCAATCGATCTGGTTATACGGCTCTTTGTCCTTGGCTTAATAGCTGCTTGGTGCTTTGTCCTGATCCGTCCGTTCCTAGCAATTGTTCTTTGGGCAGCAGTTTTAGCGATCGCGTTATTTCCTATTTTCTTGTGGTTGAAAGCACGCATAGGAGGAAGAGGGAAACTAGCAGTTACAATTATTACACTCCTTGGGATTGGTATCACTATTGGGCCAGTTAGTTTTATCGCCACCGTCTTAGTCAGTAATATTCAAAGTTTGTCCGCAAGTGTTGCTGCTGGCACTCTAGTTGTACCACCTCCCCCAGAAGGTATCGCCACCTTGCCTATGATCGGCGAGCCTTTAGATAATATTTGGCAACAGGCAGCAGCCAATGTGGGGGATGTTTTAGATAAGTTTGAACCACAGCTTAAGGAGTTTACTAAAACATTGCTCTTACTTACGGCAAATACGGGGTTGACTATTCTTAAGTTTCTCTTGTCAATCATTATTGCAGCAGGTTTTATGCTGAACGCAGATGGTATTATCCGCGGATTAACTAGGGTTTTGACCAGGCTCACACCAACCCAAGGTCAAGCTTTTTTAAAATTAGCTGCCACTACAGTGCGTAACGTTACTCGCGGTGTCATTGGTATTTCACTTTTACAGAGTCTAGTAATTGGCATTGGGCTAATTGTTGGGGGTATTCCTGGTGCAGGATTATTGACAATGTTGTGCCTGTTTTTAACAATTATTCAAATTGGGCCTGGCTTAATCGTTCTGGGGACAATAATCTTTGCCTGGTCAACTATGAATACTATGAGTGCTTTACTTTTTACTATTTGGATGGTGCCAGCTACCCTAATTGATAATATACTGAAACCGATCTTTATGGCATCAGGCTTGCCTGTACCAATGCTGGTTATTTTGATGGGCGTACTCGGTGGAACTCTTGCCCACGGAATTATTGGTTTATTTGTGGGGCCAGTTATTCTGAGTTTAGGCTATGAATTAATTAAAGCCTGGATTAACAGCGACTCAATTATCGAGCCAATTTCGGTTAATGGAGAACCGCAGATAACTAAGAAAGGAGCGTAGACATTTGATTTATGTTAGTCGAACCAAAAGAAGCGATCGCGGGCTTAAAATTGCTAATCTGTATGGCAAAAGCTGACGGTAAGCTGCATCCAGAAGAAAAAAAAATCCTCACAGAAGCTTGGCAAAAAGCTCAGAAGCTATCAACTCTGCCTGAAAATGTAACTATCGATAGTCTTTTCGCCGAAGATATACCCATCGAGGAAATTTTACCGCAAATTACTACTTCTAAAACTCAAAAAATACTTTACAAAGTTGCTTATATCCTGGCCGAAATTGATGGGATCGTTCCTGAGGAGAGAATAATCTTAGACAAGATCGAAACTAGCTTTCAATCAATAGATCGTGACTCGTTAGTGGAGAATGATTCTCTGGCTGAACTAGCTGTCAAATCACCCCATGATTTCATTGAAGCGATCGCTGCTCAACTGGTATCGGTTAAAGAGGTTCGCGATTTAATCTTAGACTATGCAATTGGGATTGCCATCTTGGGTTTTAACCCCTTCCCTGGAGTCAATCTAGTCACTAACACTATTGCCTGTGGATTAATTCTGAAGATGATCCGCGATATTGGCAGTAAATACGGCTATCCGAAAGGACAAGATGCGATCGCTATTATTGGTAGTATTTTTGGTGGCTTTGGTGCTTTTTTTGCTGCCCTTACTAGTTGGGCTACAATCTCGTTCGTCGGCTTATATATACCAGTTATGGGCGAGTTTGCTGCTGCCTCTTTTCTCTTTACTTTGACTTGGGCAATAGGTCAGGCAACTAATCAATTTTATCTTAGTGGTCGTCAACTCAATGCTGCTGCCCTAAAGCAAGCTTTTCTCCAAGCACAAAGAGAAGGAAAAATTTTAAGTAAGAATATTGATTTCAAAGATAGTAATTTTAAATCGCGATCGCGGAGTTAACTACCGAGCTAAGTTTTAGCTTTAATTAAACGCTGTAAGAGTCTAACTACTAAAGGATAGCTGAACCAAGAAAGTTCCCATGCTATTCCACCCAAAAAAGCACAAGGTAAGGTGATCAAAGCAGTAATTGGTTCTCCTAACAAACTAATCTGCATCTCTCGTATTTCTGGTTGGCTAAGTTCGTTCGAGAGTAAGCGTCGATTTTGTTGGGCATAAAACCAACTCATTGACCCAGCAATGCCTATCAACGCTGCTGTAATACTTTGTAGAGCAAGTATCCCAGCCTGACCTTCAAAGTTTTCCTCTGTTCCCAGAGTGACAGCATAAAGATAGGAAAAAATAAAGAAAACCTGTAGAAGCGACAATGAGGTATGAATATTATCTGTAAGGACTAAGTTTCCAAATGAAATATTGTTCTGAATCCAGTAAGTTGTCAATAAAACCAGGGCAATAATCACAGGAAACAGATCCTTTCCTTGGCTAGTTAAAAACTCTATTAAAGTACCATTTGCCCATTGCTCTTCGGAAGGAAGCGGAAGCTGAGTAACAACAATTACCAATACCAAAGCATATATAGAGTCAATTAGGGTTTCCAGCCTACTATACTGATTTTTCTGAATCTCTAGTTTGCTTTTGCTCTTCATTAGATTTTTGATTTAAAAAATTATTGCCATATTTTTTGGATATTAATTGGGGGCGTTGACGGATATGTTCTAAAGGATTGACCATTAATTAATAGTGTACTTCTCGATATTTTCTTCTCTTTTTTCCCATAAATTTAATTTTTGGACAAGTCTAAAAGACTTGTCGGAACATAGGTTTTGCAGAAAGTAGTAGGTCTAGCAGTTAGCTGCCTCCGAGCCTCTGGAGTTCAACCGAATCCCCCAGTATAGCGACGTTAGAACCTTAGTGGTGAGAGGATGTCAATTGCAGATTTTTGTAACAATTGTATACGTGAAAGCATTGCCAGGTATACATTTTAGACAAATTTGGTTATGATTGTAAACAAAATTATTATCCAGGATGCAAGTTGGTTATGATATTAAGTTTTCTTGATTTTTAAGAATTCATGGCTTTAAACCATTGCTCGCTCTGAGTAAAAATAACTTCTACATTCAAATCCTTATATTCTGGTTTTAAGACTGCCTCGATCTTTTCTCGAATGCGATCGAGTTGCCTGGCACTTTTCAATTCAAAGTTTTCAGGTAGTAACCAATAGATATTCAAGTAAAGATATCGTCCTATTTGAGTCATCCGCAGTCTTTTGTTCGCACAGGGCACACCTTCGATCGCCGATTGAAATAATTGCTCTATATGCTGGCGCATTGCCGACTGAGGAGAGCCTAATAAAAGCTGTCTAATATTGTCGAGAATAATCCGAATAGGAATTGGACTGGTGAGAATAACAATAGCAGTGACGATAGTTGGGTCGGCATAGGGTATAAATCTCGACCATTGGGAGCCTTCAATTAAACCAACAACAATAAAGGCAAATCCAATAGATAAGCTAAGCATCCCATCAATAAACCAGTTTTTTGAATCTACTCTAACCATAGGTAAACCAGTCTTTTTAGCGATTCCCAATTGAGTTATAGCGATCGCTAAACAGCAAAAAGCAGCAATAGCTGAGTATTGAACGGCAATTCCTGCATCTAACACCCGTCCTCCGTGAAGTAGAGCATCAATAGCAGAGCAAAGGGCAAATATAGAGAGAATAACAATTAGCAAACCTTTAATTAAGTTAATTAAGGGTTCAAAACTAGCATAACCAAACTGAAAGTATTTATTATCAGGCTGC
>JBFRWK010000068.1:0-7932 GCA_051439545.1 Xenococcaceae cyanobacterium
GGTAATAGTCGCGTGAATTTCTTCGTTTAAGATGACTTTTAAATGGATATTGGGGGCAATTCTTGCTGGGGTATCTTTTGTTAGTATTTGGAAATATACCAAATGGGCAAGAATTATTAAGGCATTAGAACAAGAAGCATTTTAGAAATAAAATTAAGGGTCAGAAATTGGAATCTGACCCTCATCTTTAAAAATATGAACTTTAGCTATAACGGGCGAGAAGGGATTCGAACCCCTGACACCGTAGTCCGTAGCCACGTGCTCTAGTCCACTGAGCTACACGCCCTTAAGTAGGATTTTAGCTATTCGCCAAATTCGCTCAACGAGAAACAATAATAACATAAAATAATGGGATCATGCAAGAATCAAATCCAAATAGTTCTCTTTCTCATCTGAATAGTCAGGGAGAAGCACAGATGGTAGATGTGTCCGAGAAAAAAACCACTATCCGTCAAGCAATAGCAGCAGGACAAATAAAAATGTCTTTAACTACTTTAGAAACGATCGAAATTGGGAATGCACCCAAAGGAGATGTGTTAGGCACGGCAAAACTAGCAGGAATTATGGCTGCCAAACAAACTGCTAATCTAATTCCTCTGTGTCATCCTCTGCCCCTCAAAAAAATTGAAGTCAATATTACTGCCGATCGAAATCTACCAGGGTATCAAATTAGGGCTTCTGTAATTACAAAGGCAGAAACGGGGGTGGAAATGGAAGCTTTAACTGCCGTCTCTGTAGCTGCTTTAACAATTTATGACATGGCCAAAGCGATCGAAAAATCAATGGAAATTGCTAATATCCGTCTTGTTAGCAAAACGGGGGGCAAATCTGGAGATTATTTTGCTGTAGAAAAGTCGAATAAACCCTTACAATAAAGGTTAGATTTAATTTTTTATTTGCTTTTTTAGTTAATTATGCCTCCTCGTTGGCCCCGTAAACCAGACCGTAAAGATCCCGCTTACAGACGTTTAGACGATCGCATGAATTTTGCGATTCATGTAGCTATCTTTGCAGCTATCAATTCAGGCATCTGGTTTGTGTATAATCTGAAACAAGCTAGTTGGACTTGGTCTGTTTGGTTCACGGGAATTTGGGCAGGATTATTACTGATCCATCTAGTTTATATTGTCGCGATCGCTGACTATTCTATAGAATCTAATGGCTAATAATACCGAAGCAATTGAAGCTTTAGCAGCAGAGATTGGAGAAAATATCTATATCGACATAGCTAAATGGCATCTTTACCTAGCAGATGCTCATTTACACACTGTTTTAGCAGAAAGACTCTATCCTTTGTTAAATGATTCTCTTAACGAGGACGAAGTTTTAGCAATTCTGCGCCAAATTCCCGTTCAACTCGGTAATGGCAGAACAGAATTGCCTTTAATAGATTTACTGCCCATGCAATGTCAAGTTAATCTTTTGGATTTACTCGAAGAATATCAAAAAAAAATTTAAATATTTAACGGTCTGAAGACTAACTAGATTACTGCCAAATCTCGCTTTTGCCAACGTCCCATGGTTTCAGCAATTACAGCTATGTCTCTCATCAAGCGATCGAAAGCATCGGGAGTAAGAGATTGAGGGCCATCGGAAAGGGCTTTAGCAGGATTGGGATGAACTTCAATCATCAGTGAATCTGTCCCCGCAGCGATGGCTGCTCTGGCCATGGCAGGAACATATTCCGCTTGACCCGTACCATGACTGGGATCGATCATTATGGGTAAATGGGTTAAAGAGCGAAGAACGGGGATAACTGACAAATCTAGAGTATTGCGAGCGTACTTGCGATCGAAAGTGCGAATTCCTCTTTCACAGAGAATCACATTAGGATTTCCTGCTGCCAAAATATACTCTGCTGCCATCAGCCATTCATCGATGGTTGCTGACATTCCTCGTTTGAGTAATACTGGTTTATCTTGCGCCCCTACTTTTTTGAGAAGAGCAAAATTCTGCATATTTCTCGCTCCAACTTGGAGGACATCAGCAATTTCAGCTATTTTCTCCACATCGGCAGTATCCATCACTTCGGTAATAATGCCCAACCCGCTAGCTTTTCTAGCTGCTGCGAGTAATTCTAAGGCACTTTCTCCATGACCTTGGAAAGAATAGGGGGAAGTACGGGGTTTATAAGCTCCACCCCTTAAGAATTTAGCTCCCGCAGCCTTAACTCGCTTAGCCGTGCTGACAATCATTTCCTCATTTTCTACCGAACAAGGGCCAGCTACTACTACCAAAGGAGCATTTTGGCTAAAAGCAACATCCCCCTCAGGAGTAGAAACCATTACCTCACTGGGTTCTCCATGGCGAAATTCTTGGCTAACTCTTTTGTAAGGTTTTTCTACTCGTAATACGGTTTCAATCCAAGGGCTTACTTCCTGAATTTGCCGAGGATCGAGAGAAGCGGTATCCCCGACTAATCCAATGACTACTTTATGTTTACCAACAATTTTTTCTGGTGTCAGTCCCCATTGCTCCATTTCTTCGCTTACGCGCTTTATTTCTACATCGGGAGAACCGATTTTCATAACTATAATCATAATCTAACTATCTAGGGATACCTTTTTATAATTTGTACGAGTTTAGTTTTGTCAAACCTTTACATGATAACGAATTAATTAATTTTCCTTGGCATTCTTGCGGGAAGATTTCCATGCACTAGTGGTTCTTTGCCAGTTGACTTTTAATTGCTCTGTACCTAACCAACTACCTGTTTCAGCTTCGTCCCAAGAAGCAGAAAAAATGCCATAACTCAGTCCGATAAATCCCAATCCAAACAAGGCAAAAGACACAAACAGGGCTACGTAAGGAGGTAGTACTATCCACTGATGACTAGATATCCAATAAAAGATAAAAAAGGAGGAGATACCTAAAGCCGTAGGAATTCCTGAAAAGAAAGTCATACGACGAGCCATCCGCTTACTCACTACATCGGGGATAGCGGATAAACTGGGATCAGAAGCAGCGTTTTTTTTGGTCTTGACAGCTTTTTCCGAAGCTACAGGGTTTGACTCTACTTTGGTAGGAGCTTTTTTAGGAGTTTTTTTCTTATTTTGACGGGGTTCAAAGGGTAAACGACCCCGTTTTGATTCAGAAGCCATATATTTGGAATAATTAACGACGAATACCAAGACGAGCAATCAGTTGCCTATAACGTTCTGAGTCTTGCTTATTTATATATGATAGTAAACGGCGACGACGACCGATCATTTTGAGTAGTCCTCGTCGAGAAGAATGATCTTTATCGTTACTTTTAAGATGCTGAGTTAGCTGGTTAATGCGATCGGTTAGCATTGCTACTTGAAGATCGGCAGAACCAGTGTCTGTTTCATGTACCTGATATTCACTAATTAATTCTTGCTTGCGCTTTTGAGTTAGAGCCATAGTTTGTGTAAGTTTAAGATAATACTGCAAACTCTTATATTAGCATCGATTGCTCTAATTTTTGAACGTAGCCAGTTGATGTAAGTTATCAGCTACTTCCACCAATCTCTCCTGAGATAAGGATTGGAAGTAACTCCGATTCATTTGTTTTAGATCATCTTTGTTCAGTCCAGCCATGCTTCATAGCATACATCAATTTACTCTTCTGAGAATTATTTTGTTTCAACTTATGGTTTTTTAGGGGGGGAATGAACGATTACCTTCTAGTCTGATTGACTAGAATGAGAGTAAGAGGTAAAGTTCTGGCTCTGAGTCACAGCAAGGATCGACGAGTCATGAAACCGATTCAAACAAAGGGCATCATGAGAAGAGTAGCAATGGCTCTCGAAAAGAGATCCCAGGACTTGTAGCTCACCCCAAATGGTTCAAAGTGCGGAGGTGATAGTCGTGATAGGTTTTGAATGGTGGACTGGTAAGTTTAAAACTACGGTGGAGCAATGGGAGTCGCAGCGAAGACATATGGTCAAATACCAGCTTCGCAACCGTGGGATTAAAGATGAACGAGTTTTAGCAGCCATGTCTAAAGTACCTCGCCATCAGTTTGTGGACTTATCTTGGCAGGATTTAGCTTATAGCGATCGTCCATTACCGATTGGCTATAACCAGACCATCTCTCAACCTTTGATAGTTGCTTACATGACGCAAGCTGCCGAGATTACGTCAGAGGACAAAGTGTTGGAAATCGGTACTGGTTGTGGATATCAGGCAGCAATATTAGGAGAAATAGCCCAATTGGTCTATTCGATTGAGATTATTCCCCAACTGGCGGAAAAAGCTTGTCAAACTCTCAGTGAATTAGGGTACAAGAACATTAAAGTCAAAACTGGAGATGGATACCAAGGTTGGGCAAAAAACGCTCCCTATGACGCAATTATCGTTACCGCAGCTCCAGAGCAAATACCCCAACCCTTAATTGACCAATTAGCCATAAACAGGAAGATGGTAATTCCTGTGGGTACATGGGTTCAAGACATAATTATACTGACTAAAACCGAGTTGGGGATAGTGGAGGAGAAAACCCTTCCAGTTCGTTTTGTCCCGATGAGAAGAAAATCTGGTTAGTTCTCTTGTCGCCAGTTTCCCAAACTTTCCTTTTAGCTTTAAAACCCACCTTGAGTGGTTAATTTACAGAAACAATGGTCAAATTATTTAGCTGCAAACAAATCAGTTCTATTCAGAATTCTAGTTCCGAGATCGTAAGATTGCCCTGGTGGTTAGAAATCAAAACGGTTATTCCTCCCTGTACCTATTACTTTGGCCCTTTCTCAATTGAAAAAGAAGCCAGATTTTCTCAGTATAAATATGTGGAGGATCTATTAAAGAAGAAAGCTCATGGCATTACTGTGGAGGTTAAACAGTTACAGCCAAAAGAGTTAATGATTTATGACCTCTGATTATCCAACCAGGCTCAGAGGAATAACAACGATCGAGTTACACAAAAAATGATTGGTAAGAGTCAAAGTAGCCGATAATAGCCGATATTGTCCGACAATAAGAGTAGTAGGTCAATAATTTAAAGTAGGAAGTAGTAAGTAGTAACTAAATAATACGAACTTTCTACTTTCTACTTTTTTCGGTGATGAGTTATCTGTCACGAGCAGAAGAAAGACAAGAGAGAAATTTTAACCCATCAAGGTAATAGGGATAGCAATACCTAGACCTTGGTTGAGCCAATAAGCTGTAATTGCTACTGGAAAAAGTAAGTTTTACTCTTACAGTTTAGCTACAAACAGGGAAGCAATACCCAAACTTAGCAGTTGCCAACTTCATCACTTGAGAGACAAGATAGTTTGAGCGTTGTTCTCATCGATAATTTCTAAAGCGACTACTCGATCATTAACATCTTTTGCTGACCAGACAATCTTGGGAGCCATAATGGTGTAGGCAGGGGGTACTTCATCTTTTTCGGTGGTGAGGAGTAACTTATTACCTTGAGCGACAGGAGCATAGACTAACGACCACAAGGGAGCGTTCTCGATGGGTATTTCGTCACCACGTTCTCGATTGACTATTTCCAGTTTAATTAGTCTTCCTCGATTGTCATGAGTAAATTGGTCGAAAAACTCTACCCATCGCTCATGAGCAATTTGCTGGTTGCGAGAAATTTGCTGGTTGCTCATTGTTTTATTCCTTCTAACGAACTACGGGAGTTACTTTTAAGCTTAGAGTTCAAATTTGAGGAAGTTATGAGCAAATAATTTTAACAAGGGAAACTCAACCAGTCTAATCTTAATTAGAGTCCATCGAGGGAGAATGTAAATTTATGGATCGTTTAGTTACTATTTACCGTTAATAAAAATCTCAACAAATCTGTTGAGTCGTAATCCTAACGGTTAGATTACTAGCCTTCGGGTTTGCACCGAATTCTCGAAGCGCGTTTACGCTTGCTAGAAGACCCTTTCTTGAGTATTTTCAAGAATTCATCCTCTAGCATGACCTCAAGTTCTCTGTTAGAGAGGCTAAAATAGCTATGTCTTTTGAACATAAGCTGTTTATTCAGTTTTTTGTTGAGCGCATACCATGCACTCCAGACGTGCTTTCCCATCGTCATAATGGGATAGGCGTTTTGGAGAGGTATGCGCTCGGACAACCTCATAGCTCTACGAGCTAAAACTAAAGCAGATGCTGTATCTGAGCTAAGTCCATAGAGCTTGAGGTATTTTACTAACCCAATTACAGAGCTATAGGCTGGAGATAGAAAAATAATTTCTATCCCAGCCATTTCTGTTTTCTGGATTAATAATTCTGTTATTTTGCCATAGCTGAAATATGAGAGCATCCTACTGTAGCGACTTCCTTTTTCTCTCATTTGTGCTTTTTTAGCAGTAAAATCTAATTTCTCTAATACCAAAGGACATTTGTTTTTGACGCACAAGGCAATAATTTCATTGCATACATCATGAACTATGGCTAATTGTTGATTTTTACGCTTTGAATGAAGATTAAATTTTATTTGTTTTGTTTCTTTTAAATTACCATCTTTATTTGTTCTGGCAACTCCAATAACATTAGGATTAATATCAATGCCAATACAACCATAATATCTAGAATAACTATTTTTGGGTCGCTCAGGTACTTCTGTCGAACAAGCAATAAACCATCTCAAGTCTTTAGCATAAATACGATAGGTTAAAGCTCGGTTATTTTCAATGGACTTTTCGCTCCATTCTGGTTTGTAAGGGAATTTTAATGGTGCATGAATGTATTTCCCGTATTTGGGTTCTAAGGCATACGGTACTCTAAAGACAATATTTTTGCCATCGTATTGAGCTATTTGATTACCTAAACTTTCACATGAGCTACCAACCGCCATGTACTGAGTATTTTTTTGTCCAATTGTTACTTTTAATGGCACATCTTTTAGGTAAGCAAGTTTATTTTGCAATAAATATAATCTTCTTTTTTTCTGATGGATGGCAAATCTTTTATTATTTTGAAGAGTTTTTTGGTTTTTTATATTACAAGCAATAGGAGTTGTTTTTAATTTTTTTTCCTGTTTCTTTAGCCAGGATAAAAGAGACTTAATTTGTCTATTTAACTTTTTAATATGTTCAGTTCGACACAATTTTGCCGAACTAATTGCACCTTTCGCTTCACATCTAATAGCATTAGCTTGTCGTTTATTTATGCCATATTTAATTTGAATATTTTTGATTATTAAACTGTCTTTTTCTTTAGCTAATAATCTATTAATATATTCGCATCTCGCAGGATAAACCAAACGAGACACATCGGCTGCAAAACTATGTAGCTTTATGGGGAGTTCTGTTACGGTGGTTCTTTGAGGCATTTTTATTCTTTATTTAATTAGCGCAATTATCTTGTCGCCTTCAGCTTGTAAACTCTCCATTAGTTTACGATTCTTTTTGCTTCGACTTCCATACAATCTGGCACTAAATACGGTTATTATTTCCAACACATCAGATGCCAATTCTTCTTCAAAACTTGGCTGTTCTCCTTGATGGATAATTACTATTTCTATTCCTTGGATTTCACATAAAGCAAAAACCAATTCTGAACCAAATCTTAACAACCTATCTTTTGTGGTTAAAACTAATCTTTTTAGTTGGCGGTGAAGGATCATTTCTAAGAGTTTTTGCAAACCTTTCTTTTTATAGTTCATTCCCGAACCTAAATCAGAAATAACCATGCTTTTCCAACCTTTTGCTGCACAATAAGCTTCTAGTAATTCTTGTTGTCTTTTTAGGTCTTGTTTTTGGTCGTGACTACTGACTCGACAGTAGCAAACTGTAGGATGATCATTATTTTCGGCTTCGGCAAGTTTATTGATGTCATAATACCTAGTGCCTCCTTTGGTTTTTCTGTGAGGGACTAATTCTCCAGACGACTCCCAACGGCGCATCGTTTCTATCGATACGCCTAGCATTTTTGCAGCCTCTCCTATCTTGACAAATCTTTTTTCCATATTTGCAGATTATACAAGATATGTTGAGATTATGCCAGATTATAATTAACTGTTGTTAACCC
>JBFRWK010000069.1:0-5419 GCA_051439545.1 Xenococcaceae cyanobacterium
CTCTCAAAAGTTTGTCCTAAAGGATACCGCTTCGCATATGTCGAAGTGCGGTCGGCAAATAGCTCCAGTTGTTGTTCCTTGATGCGATTTTCCATGTCTCCTCTGGGACAATATTTTTCGGTATAAATTGGACTTTGGACAAAGGAAAAACTATTTGCGTAAATATTACGCAAATTAACTCGAAAAAATATCTCTCCTATCTCAGCCCAGAAAATAGCCGAGAAATGGTTAATATTAAGATTTTTTTGGAAAAACTAAGAGGCTTTTAGCTTTTCTTTGTTAACTTTTTTCGTTTCTTGCTCCGTCCTTACGCCGAGGAAACCTCGGCGTTTGGGAGATTTGGCAGATGTCCCAATCTGCGAAATTATTCGAGAAAAGTCTCTTTGAACCAAGCTGGGAGTAACTTTCACCGATTCATTTTGAGTTAGATAATTTTCGATTATGACGTGGTAAAACAACAGCTAAATTCCTCGCAGACCATAAATTAACATAAGCTAAAAGTGTTAATTTAAACCAATTTTCTTCATGATTTACATCGGGAGTTAAATAGGAAGCCATCAACAATTTTTGTTTACCAAATCGGAAAAGATGTTCCATGTCGTAACGTTGCCGATAAGAATCATAACAGTCGATTAGACTTAACTCATCACGGCGAGAACCGATGACAATAAGCCACATAGGTTTCCAAATGGTATTACCGCTCCCATCACTGACACTGGAGTTTAGACTAAATTCCCCTAATACTAGACTAAACGGTACAGTTTGAATATTAGGAGGCAGGAAAATGTGACTCAGCTTGTTAAAAAAGCTGGGAGTAATGGTAATAGTTTGAATAGTTGTTTTAAGACGCTTCTTTTTTCTCTTTTTTCTTTCGAGTTACTGTCTTTTTGACCACTGGATAACGGGGTTTTTTATTCCTTTTTTTTCCTGTTTTCCAACCAGGAGAATTTCCGCGGGGTTTTGGAGATTCAGCAGGAGTGCCAATAGTGGCTAAAACTCCAGGGAAACTTTGGGCAACTCTTCCAGGGGTTAATTTGTCAGCACTTTGAGCCTTTTGCCAGGGTAGTGGATTATCTTCTATAATCTCACGAGCCAACCATAATTGCCAAGTTAAAATAGGCATTAAATTACTCCACCTTTGTCCCTTTTCTATGGTTCCCAATTTAGCCTTTGTCCAGCTCGCGCGTTCCCTTGCGTCTTGCGCCGACGCGGGGTCGCTCGCCAATGTAATCTTTGTTTAACAAAACGGTTCCAATGTTCAATAGAAAAGCGTCTTAAGTACAATTTCCAGAGTTCTATTAAAGATAATTGTTCTTCTCCTATCCATGCTAACCACATTGGTTTGGCAGCTTTCTGAGAAAGGTTTTTCCCTTTCTTTGAACTAATATAATTTCCATTGGTTGGTCGGGAGAATGATAAAAATGAAATTGACTCCATTTTTGAATTTCTATTACCCCCCAAGTAGGGTCATCAATTTCAATTATCTCGACAGGAATTCCCCAACTTTGAGGGTCAGATCATCTCATTTTATGACCATGTTTTTTCGGTCTACCTTTCTTTTGATATTTGGGAGGTTTTCCAAAAACACAACGATTGGGTCGTAAACGTATCAATTTATCTGCATTGATATTAGCTGTTAACTTGATAAATTTAGCGCAACCATATTCACTATCCCATAAAGTGATTGGTCTTTCTGGGAGATGTCGGCACACTTGTTTCAGTTGAAAAACGGCCCTGGTTATAGGTGTTTCATGAGAAGAAATTCTCTCATGACGTAATGGTAATGCCCAACTTCCTTTTTCTTCTGGTATCCAAGCTAATGTACTGTAACCATGCCCTAAAGTAACTGGTTTTCCTGAAATTACCTTAGCTCCATGTTCATAAGTTCTGTCTTTTAAGGTTGGAGCTTCTGTTCTTGCCCAAGGGGTATGATCTCCTGCTATGATGACTCGTTGTGATGATTGATTTCTGGAGATTTCTTCGATATAGAGCTTCATCAATTTATTTTGATTTGGTCGACAATCGTCGATCGCTTCATACAGACTTGGCCACTTTCTTCGGAAAACTGGGGAGAGTGATAATTCGGCAAAAGAATAGATGTTTCGGGTGACCAGAACGGCATCCATTAAATCAAAAGTAGCATCTTTTGCTCGTCCTAATAGTTGATAGGCTTTGCTTCGCTCATTGTTGTAGTTTTTGGGCAGATTGACTCAAGATTATTGATAATTAACTATTTGTACCTCATTATCTCGTCCTTTTGCCAACTTCCATTTATCTGTTGCTCACTCAAAAAATCCTCTTAGCTAGATTATCATACTAAACCGTTTAGTTTGGTAGTAGAGGGAGTTAGTCTAAACTCCAGTATATAACTCTAATAGGAGTAGTACCCATTGGTTGAGTCCAGAAATGTTGCTGGATGAGAAAAAGATTAGAGAGTGGCTAAATCTAGAACCAATGGCTGCCATCAAGGACTTGGTAGAGATGATTGTTGATTGTGGCTGTCAGGATTTTGTCGCCTATCTAGACTGTTTTTCGGTGGATGTGGGGTCAAGACTGTGGGGAGCGATCGCACCATTATTCTGGTGGGAGGAAGCGATGGTTGAACTAGAAAAAATAGCTGATACCTAATCTGAAACGTGTGTGTGGGCTGGTCTAGAAGTGAGTATTTACTCTTAGTCTACTTTTAAAACTCAATTCCCAGATGTAGAAGGTCACTTGGTATTATGTAAGATATTTGTAATATATATATTACTCAGGGGGACTAATTCAGCTTGACCAATCAAACATCTAGAGGAATTGAAGAATCTAAAAACCACTACTTGATTGTGGCTGCTTCGACTCAATTTCAAATCCTTCGAGTTCCAGGTTGATGAGCACCCAGGTTTTTTGTCTATCTGGTTCGGATAGCTCAAAACGCCACCTCCGTATAGTTTCAATCTCCTCTTGGTCTGATTTTTTCTCTTCTCCATCCTCAGCCGATTTTGCCATCCTCACATTAATGCTGTTACCTTCTTGATTGACTGAGATGGTTACTCTTACAGCTTCAACCTTTTATCCTTGTACCTCGTCAGCTAGTACACTAGGCATATACATCCCGAAACAAAGAACCGTAGCAGTTATCCCCAACCATCCGACAGTAAGTTTCATTGTCAGCTACCTCCTCACCTGTACAGTTCTTCACTTTAGATCTTAAGAAAAATAGAGCTAAGTAATGAGAAAAGGTTAGAGAATGTCATGATAATGATTAACTTGCTTTTATGAAAGATGATGTAGGTGTGTCATCAGCCGATTTTTTGATTTTTCCAACAGAAGAAAATACTAATGAATTCTCCTGCTTACTGGCAAGAAGCGATAAATTATCTAGCTACTCGCGACCGAGTCATGGCTAATCTGATTCACACCTATCCCAATGAAGTGATGCTCAGTAATCAGAATCCTTTTCAGACCCTAGTGAAAGCAATTGTGGGACAGCAAATTTCCGTCAAAGCTGCTTCAGCCATCAGCCAAAGATTGGAATCAACTTTAGGTACTTGGTCAACAGAAAAGTTCTTAGCAGCCGAGGAAAGCGAATTACGTCAGTGCGGTCTTTCCCGTCCCAAAATTCGCTACATTACCAATGTGGCTGAAGCCTTAAAATCAGGCAAGTTAACACCATCATCATGGTCAGCCATGAGTGATGAGGAGGTAGCCCAACAACTAATGTCTATTTCAGGCATAGGCACCTGGACAGCCCAGATGTTTCTCATGTTTCATTTACATCGTGCAGATATATTACCGATAGTCGATGTGGGGTGGCAGAAAGCAATGGCAGTCAATTATGGCGAAGGAAAAAGTCTAACCAAAGAGGAGATGGCAACAATTGCACAAGAATGGCAACCCTATCGGACAGTAGCGACGTGGTATTTGTGGCGAAGTCTTGACCCTGTTCCTGTGCAATATTAGGCAGTGATAAATTGGGAACGGTTTAGAGTTGAAATAGTCAAGAATTAATCAAGAGAGGGGGAAAGAAAATTGACCACAGACTATCAAGCCAAAGAAGCGAAAATCAAAGAATTAATCGCCAAGGCAACCAGCCCCAGAGATAAAGCTTTCTACCAAGGTCTACTGAACAAAGCCATAGCTTCCAGACCCAAACAAATAGTATCCGTAGTCGAATCGACACCACAGAAGAGCAAGTCCCAGAGTGCATCTGTCACTGACAAGAAAAAGAAAACTTCATCTTCGACCACTAAACCAGAGCAATCTCAAAGCCATGAGCAGAAACAGAAATCATCCCCTGCCAGTAACCAAAATGGTCTAACTTCTCTGAAGCAGAAATCAGAGCAAGACATCCAAGATAATGGTCTAGCTAAGAAGGCTAATTCCGACGACAAGAGTCTCCTGGCAACTACAAGCAAGAAGCAGGAATCAAGCCAGCCATCCTCGTCCCAGTCACAATTCAGCACCCAATTGAAGGAGGAGTTGCCACCAGATTCGACCAATCCAGAACCGACAGATTCGACTAATCCAGAACCGACAGATTCTACCAATCAAAAAGAGACAGATAACACGGAAACAGAAGGCGCAGTCCAACTGAAAAGTAGGTATTTGTTTCAAGCTATAGGATTAATCAGGGGTCAAGTTATTAGCACAACAAAGAAACTAAAAATCGAGATAGATGGACGTAGGTTTGAATTAAAGCCAGCAGCCCCCTCCCATAAAAAGAAGTTGTTTCAGAAGCTACGAACCGAAATTTTAGCCACAGGAGCAAGGGACAAAACTTTACTCGTTTATCCCCAAATACAGGAAGTCGCCAATCAGCCTAATTCTCATCAATTATGCTTTAAATTAGTAGACACCAAGAACTTACACTATTGGCAAGAGTTAGAACCAGGTGAATTTATCCTCTCAGGGATTTGGGAATACATCCCCAACACGGAGCAAACCTCGATTACCATTAGACGGAACTCGACCCCAGGTTTGATTAAGTGTCTGAAAAAACTACATAAAACCGTGAAAAAGACCATGACCAAACCACTGTACCTTCCTTGTGAATGGTCTGAACCTACGGTCAAACCCTTCCAATACAGAGAAGATGTCCCCAAAAAAGAGCTTAAACGCTATTTTGTCCAGACCCACGCTAGGTTGAGCCCAGAAACCAGAAGTTTCCAAGTCATCAAACAATTAGCTAAACCAACTCGCGGGATACCTACTTACATCAAATGAGGAGCAGCCGAGTAGTATGCAAGCCACTCTTAGTCAAACATACTACCAGTGAGAACTCGACCTAATGACAACTATTAAAGGAAGAAGAAGGAGCGACGCAAAAAAGTGGCATCGACTGAACCCAGTCTCTGCAAGCATTTGAGTCCAATAGAGTTGGAAACTTTTTAGGGGAAGAAAGTTCTAGAATTGTCTCAAAAACCAACGATCGCCTTTT
>JBFRWK010000070.1:0-42394 GCA_051439545.1 Xenococcaceae cyanobacterium
CACTCATATGGCAGCTAAAATCTCCTCTCATACTTTGCGACTTCTTCTCCGTCGTCAGTTTGGAATTGATGTTCAAACCTTTCAATCTGTAACTCCTTGCTAAAATCTAATTCACATTAGACGTATATTATGGTGTTAAACTCTTAGGAGAATGATATGAGTAGATCCACCTAATTAAAAGTCAAACTAATTACCCCAAACCTCTATATCCCTAAGTCCCCAAACCTTGCACTATTTTATGTTTAATAAAGTCAAGCTACTTACTCCAGCTTTACTAAAAGAAATATAATACAGCATTTTCTCTTACTGCGATCGATTTTTATCCAGAGATTTCAGCACTAAATAATTGTCTACTTTTTAACTATTTATTCTACTAACTACTAGCTAAAGACCCCCGAAAACCAGTAATAATTCTACTACCATCTTTGAGAATATGTATTTCTATCTGGTCGCTTGCCCAATCTAGTCCATCTTTTAAGTCAGGATTAAAAACATGAACTTTTTGATTACTAGAAGAAACTAAAGAATTGGGATCGTTAATTGCTAGAGACTTGACAAAAGCACCATCAATTAAAATATCGAGTTGGGCTAACAATTCTTTACTGTTAGCAGGGGCATATTCTGACTGTAATCTTTCTAAAGTAAAGCCAGTAAAAGACATCACATTTAGTCCTGCTGCTTTAACTTTTTTTGCCACTTCAGTTAACGCTGGTGCTTGCCAAAAAGGTTCTCCCCCAGAAAAAGTAACTCCTGTATTGTTAGGATTACTTAAGATTTTTTCCACAAGATGTTCGATCGAAATTAATTGATTAATCTCAAAAGACCAAGAGTCAGGATTAAAACAACCCTCACATTCTCTTAAACATCCTTGTAACCAAACTACCGCTCGTACTCCTGGGCCGTTAACTTCCGACTCATCAACATAGCCCATAATATTCAGATGCCCTGGAGGAATTTCTAATAATTGTAGATAGGGATCGGTTTTAGATTTACTCATATTCTTATCTCTCGATCGCTATAATTTATTTTGCTAATATTTTATATTTTAGCTCTATTTAATATTTAACTTTTTAAATAGGTAAATTGTTAAAAATAATACATTTTCTTAATAGTTTGTCAACTACAAACTAATTAATCGATCGATAATAGTTATCAAGAAAAGATTAAATTAGTTCTAATAAGATAAACTGCCACTATAATGAAAACAAAATAAGTAAAGTATAGAGTTAAGTCAATTAACTTTATTGAGGGTGAGCATGACAAAAGAACGAGAAAAAATTTATGATTCGCTTATAAATAAAACTGCTCGTCTTGGTAATTAATCTGCTGCAATAGCGATCGCCGTTATTCTCGTTTTTATGTTCTATCAAATTACTAGCAATCAATGACTAATGAAAAACAAGGCAGAATTCACTCTGTTGAAACTTGCGGAACAGTTGATGGCCCTGGTATTCGCTATGTAATCTTCACCCAAGGATGTCCTCTAAGATGTCTTTACTGTCATAATCCCGATTGTCGCCATCCCCATGAAGGCAAAGAGGTAACGGTAGATGAATTAATTGCAGATATTCAAAAATATCGCTCTTACATGAAATCATCTGGGGGAGGAGTAACTATTTCTGGAGGCGAACCTTTAATGCAGCCAGAGTTTGTCGGGGAAATTTTTCGCCGTTGTCAGAAGTTGGGCATTCATACCGCGTTAGATACTTCGGGATACGTGCAATTAGAAGTGGTCAAACCAATTTTAGATTATGTAAATTTAGTCTTATTGGATCTTAAATCCTTCGATCCCCAAATCTATCATCGAGTTACTAGTGTTTCTTTAGAACCAACTCTTAACTTTGCCCGCTATTTAAGTGAGATAAATAAGCCTACCTGGATTAAATTCGTCTTAGTACCTAATCTTACCGATCCTGCCGATAATCTTCGCGGTTTGGCGGAGTTTGTATCGAGTTTAAAGAATGTCGAACGAGTAGAAATTTTACCCTTTCACAAAATGGGAGAATATAAATGGGAACAGCTAGGCTATGATTACCAGCTAAAAGATACATCCCCCGCATCTCCAGAATTAATCGCTAATACTAAAGATATTTTTGCCGAATACGCGATCGCCACAGATTAATTTTTTGATTTTTCCTACGACTTTTGTTGTTTGTCTTTCATCTTACTGACAAATGACAAATAACTAATGACTGACTACTGACTACTAACTACTAACTACTAACAAACATGATGAAAGTAACTAACTTAGAAGAACTAAACACCCTAATCCAAAAAGTTAAATTCGCTCAAAGTCAATATGCGAATTTTACCCAACAACAGGTAGATAAAATATTCAAACACGCAGCCCTAGCAGCCAACGATCGACGGATTCCTTTAGCTAAATTGGCAGTTAAAGAAACGGGTATGGGGATCGTAGAAGACAAGGTGATTAAAAATCATTTTGCCTCCGAATTTATCTACAACAAATACAAAAACGAACCTACCTGTGGCGTAATTGAATCGGATTCTCACTATGGAATTCAAAAAATAGCCGAACCCGTGGGCATTTTGGCAGGAATTGTCCCCACAACTAACCCGACGGCGACGGCAATTTTTAAAGCTTTAATTGCCCTCAAAACCCGCAATGGGATCATCTTTTCTCCCCATCCTAGAGCCAAAGAATGTACCATTGCAGCAGCAAAAACAATCTTGGATGCAGCCGTAGCTGCTGGTGCGCCAGAAGACATTATTGGCTGGATTGACGAACCATCTGTAGAACTTTCCAAAGCTTTGATGCAGCATCCTAATATGAATTTAATCCTCGCTACTGGAGGACCAGGAATGGTTAAGGCTGCCTATTCTTCGGGTAAACCCTCTTTGGGTGTAGGTGCTGGTAATACTCCTGCGGTAATTGATGAAACTGCGGAAATCAAACTGGCGGTAAGCTCAATTTTATTGAGTAAAACCTTTGACAATGGCATGATCTGCGCTTCGGAACAGTCGGTAATTGTAGTTGACGAAGTTTATGAAGCCGTTAAGGAAGAATTTGCTCTGCGGGGTGCTTATTTCTTGTCTGAGGATGAAAAAGCAAAAGTCAATAAGATTTTAGTTAAAGACGGACATATTAATGCAGCGATCGTCGGACAATCAGTAGCCAAAATCGCCGAATTAGCAGGAATAGAAATTCCCGAAGCAGCTAAAGTCCTAATTGGAGAAATTGAAGCAGTAGGAATTGAAGAACCCTTCTCCATCGAGAAATTATCCCCCGTCCTGGCAATGTATCGCGTAGCTGATTTTAAAGCAGCAACAGAAAAAGCCGAAGAACTAATTTTACTTGGTGGCAGAGGACATACTTCCGTACTTTACACCGATCCTAGTAACAGCGATCGGATTGACTATTTTGATTCTCATATCTCTACAGGCAGGGTATTAATTAATACTCCTTCTTCCCAAGGGGCGATCGGCGATTTGTATAACTTTAAGTTAGACCCCTCTTTAACTCTCGGTTGCGGTACTTGGGGCGGTAATTCTGTCAGTGAAAACGTTAGCGTTTGTCACCTACTCAATATTAAAACTGTATCGGAACGAAGGGAAAATATGCTTTGGTTTCGCGTCCCCCCCAAAGTATATTTTAAATATGGTTGTCTGCCCGTAGCTTTGGGAGATTTAGCAGGGAAAAAACGAGCCTTTATCATTACCGACAAGCCTTTGTTCGATATGGGGATGCTGAAGGAAGTGACCGAAGTTTTAGAAGAACTTAAGATCGAACATCAAGTATTTTACGATGTCCAACCCGATCCCACTCTTGCCACTGTGGAAATGGGACTGGCGAGGGTTAATTCCTTTAAACCAGATGTAATTATCGCTTTCGGTGGTGGTTCGCCTATGGATGCAGCTAAGGTAATCTGGTTGATGTACGAACATCCCGAAGTCGAATTTGAAGGAATTGCCATGCGGTTTATGGATATCCGCAAACGGGTATACGACTTACCCGCATTGGGAAATAAAGCACAGATGGTAGCTATTCCCACCACTTCGGGTACGGGATCGGAAGTCACTCCCTTCGCCGTTGTTACCGACGAAAGCACTGGGATTAAATACCCCCTCGCAGATTATGCCTTAACTCCCAATATGGCAATTGTCGATCCCGAATTAGTTCTCAATATGCCTAAATCCCTAACTGCCTTCGGGGGGATCGATGCTTTAACTCACGCTTTAGAAGCTTATGTATCCGTACTGGCTACAGAATTTACCGATGGTTTGGCATTACAGGCGATCGAGCTATTATTAAAATACCTGCCTAGGGCATATAAACTAGGAGCAAAAGACCCCGAAGCCAGAGAAAAAGTCCATTATGCAGCCACTATTGCAGGGATGGCATTTGCTAACGCTTTCTTGGGGATCTGTCACTCCATGGCTCATAAACTAGGTTCTACTTTCCATGTTCCCCATGGTTTAGCCAATGCCCTGATGATTAGCCATGTGATTCGCTATAATTCTACCGATGCACCCTTTAAGCAGGCTATTTTCCCCCAATACGAATATCCCCATGCCAAACAACGTTACGCCGAAATTGCCGATCATTTGCTCTTAGGAGGAAATACCCCCGACGAAAAAGTTGAAAAACTAGTGGAGGCGATCGAAAATCTTAAAGCAGAAGTAGATATTCCCCTAACTATTAAAGAGGCTTTAGCAGGAGAAGACAAAGCATTCTACGAACAAATCGAAGAATTAGCAGAACAAGCCTTTGACGACCAGTGTACTGGCTCAAACCCACGTTATCCCTTAATTAAAGACCTTCAAGAACTTTATACCCTAGCTTATCGCGGTTGTAATCTTAATGCTGCTTTGTATCACGCAGAAGAAGCAATAACCGAAAGCGATCGCGATCTGGCAGTTGGAGTCTCTTAAGTTTAGGCATAACCAATTTATTCTAAAACCGATTGGTGAAAGTATACTTTTAGCCAATCGGATTTAGTACGATCGTCAAAAAAGCAATAACAAATGATTGTTAAAGATTGCTCGACTCTCGCTCAATTAAAGAAAATCTCTATCTTTCAAGATTTAACTAACCCAGAATTAAAAAGTCTTGTTCCCTACAGTTATGTAAGAGAATATCAACCAGGTGAGATAGTGATGCAAGAAGGCGATCGCCTTGTCTCACAACTTTATGCTTTAATTAGTGGCAGACTGGAAATTAAAAAGACTGCTGAGGATGGCAAAGAAACAGTAGTACGTCTCATTAGATCGGGAGAACTTTTTGCTGCCCCCGCTATTTTTGGGAATGGAATTGCTCCTGCTACGGTAATTTCTCAAATAGAGTCGCAAGTATTAACTATCGATCGCGAAGCTTTATTAAAAGCTATTTCTGACTCACCAGAAATTAGTTTGAGAATATTAGAAGTATTTAATCAAAGACTGCAACAACTCCACAATACAGTACACGGATTAATTTCCGAAAAAGCCATAGTACGTTTAGTTAGACTAATTCAATATTACGCAGAACGCGATGGAACTGATTCTGTACCAGAAGGAGAGCTTTTAAATATTAAACTGCCTTACTATCAAATTGCTCGAAGCATTGGGATTACTTATGAAGAATGCCTGCGCTTGTTTAAAAAACTCAAGGAAATAGTGATTTATAGCAGAGGTGGAAAAATTATTGTTAGAGATTGGGAAAAATTAGAAACCGTAACGCGGAAATAAGTAGGTAAGTAAAATTAAGAGCGAAAATGATTGAGGTAAAGATTACTGATTAGGTGATTACTCATTACTTTACCTTACCTTTAATTTAAGTATTCAACCGAACTTGATATTATAGCTTCTTTAAACGATCGCCTTTGCGACAAACTACATCGAAAGAACAATAGGTGCAAGCTTTTTGTTCTATATCTGGTGCGACGGGATAGTATCCTTGTTCTAAGTAGGATTTAACTTTTCGGGCAAAATCGGCTAATTCCTCTCGATTTCGTCGAGCTTTTTTAATAATTTTGCGTTTAGTTAGAGAATAATAAACAGCAGTATTAATAGATTCATCAGGGAAAGATTGTTCTACGGCATCCATATATAAGGGCAGTTGAATATCTATTTTAGCCTTGCCTCCATCGTCTTTAACTCCAGTAGGGGCAGTACCGCTAGTTTTATAATCGAGAATAACTAAACCATCATTGGCGCGATCGATCCTGTCTACTTTTCCCTTTACTTGTAAACCATGCCATTCCATCTTAAAAGATGTTTCTCTGGCAATAATTTGAGATTCACTGTCTAAAAAACTGGGGGTAATTAAATTAAGCCATAAATTTTCTAGATGTTCTTGTCTTTGGGAATTCCAGGTTGGTATCTGCAATAATTCTAAATCTTGTTCTGCTTGTAAAAAAGCTTTAGTTAATTGTTCGGTATTAAATTTAGCTAAGTCGGCAGTAGTTTTAATTTGGGCTAAAGATAATTCGAGACAGCGATGATAGAGATTTCCTTTGAGGGTGGTACTCAAATTGATTTCTGCTTCGGGTAATTCTTTCAATTTAAGTAAACGAGAAGCAAACCATTTGAACGGACATTGCCCTAACTGAGTTAATTGAGAAGCACTAAAAACCATTGTGGCAGGATCGAGAGGTATACCCACAATGCCATCATATTCATTCGCAGGATAGTTATTTTCTCTTTGTTTCTCTACTTGCCACGCTTTTAAGATATAGGGAAAAACTCGATCGCTCTTATCTTCTTTTTGTTGTAGATATACTCGGCGGGCTTCTTCTATACTAGCCAAAGGTAGATCGATAAGAGAAGAGGGTTTTAATTGTAAGCGATCGAGATAGGGACTGGGTAAGATCGTCTCTCTATTTATCGATCGAGGATAAGAAAAAACAATTTTTTGCCTGGGTACTCCCAAAAAATGATAAAAAGTTAGGGTTTCTTTTTGGGCTATAGTAACGGCAGTTTCAATCGAAAATCCTTGTTTGGCTAAAAGCTGGCGATCGAAAAAATCGAGAAGGGGATCGTTAGTAAGAGGAGTAGGAAAAATCCCCTCTGCCATCCCTAAACCAAAAACATACTTATATTTAGCACCGAATAAAGATGAAGGGTTATGAAGTTCTACCCCTCCCCTACCAGGTTGCATCGGTACTGTAAATAAAGCTAGAGTTTGCTTTAATTCTTGGAGAAAAACTTGTTTACTTATTTGTTCGGTTTTTGGTTGAAAAAGTTGCCCTAAGACATCTTGTAACAAATAGAAAGCAACTATTTCCCTCGCCCATTTTTTGCCTCGTTGTTGAATTGCAAATGTCTCTAAAATATTTTGCAGAGATTCTAACCAATTGTGGCGACTATTGCTAAATGGTAAATCCAAACAAGTTAAATCTACTCCTAACTCTAACCATGCTGCCAGACTTTGAGGATGTTTTTGTCTAGCTTGTTTCCATATTTCCCCAGATATTTTATCTACAAGAGGATGAGTGAAAAGTTTTGCCGTAGACTCGAAGGGAAAATTAGTTTCAATTACCTCAACTAGCAGTTTTAACCAAGCACCCAAACGAGTTTGTTCTAACGGTATTTCATATAATACCCTTAAAGGTAAATTGTATTCCCAGGCAATATCTAAAAGCGTCGAACCATATAACCGTTCATCTTTAGCGACTAAAACAATATCTTTAGCTGCTACACCCTCAGTGAGTAAAACTTTGACTTGAGTTAATACCCCTCTTACTTCTGCTTCTAAGTTGGGGTAGACATTTAGGGTAGGGAGATCGCCTTGCCATTTCTCTATCTTGCCATCCATTGAGAGAAAAGACTGCTGTAATTGTTTACCCAAATAGGTATTATCTTGTTGTTTTCCCTTTTCCCAATTCTCTTGAATTACCCATCCTCTTTGTTGTAAATAGGCAATCTCTTTCCTAGTCTCAGCACTTAAATTCCCTACCTCCCCAGGCAAAACCATCATACTCTTATCTCCCGCGATCGCATTAATAAAAGCAATCCGCTCTATCCCAGGAGTAAAATAACCATAGAATAAATAAGAATTAGTATTGTCTACCGTCTGACTAGCTTGCCAAAATAGTTCTGCTGGGGCGATCGCTTTTTTTTCTCTTAGTTTTTGTCGATCGACAAGGGCTAATGTTGCTAACTTTTTTATTCTTATTGAAGGATACTGCTGAAGTTCCTCAAAATCTATTCCGCCATGCCATAAACTATTTAAAGTAGGTGTGACTTTACGGGCTATTCCGACAAGATCTCCATCGCCCCAAGTTTCTCTAATTGCTTCTTGTAAAACACGAGATGCCATCAAAGCCGAAGCAATTTTCCATCCCTGTTTCTTGACTACTGTCTCAGCCAGACTTTCCAAACTATAGTGAGGCACATTCAAACTTCTAGCGATCGCTTTTGTCGGTGTAATTACTTGAAGATAGTCAGGGATAGATTCACGATAAGGTAAATTAACTAGTAGCGATTTAGCCATTGAGAATTAATAAAAGTTATTGCTGTCTTTTGGGCAAGGTGATAAGGCTAGGAAGTAGCGTAATTGCCATAATTTTAACTTAAGAAGCGAATTGGCATAAATTCTGCCCATCAGACACAAAAAAAACTTAATTCTTTATCGCGATCGCGCCCAGCTTGACTGGCGTGCTGTCGCCGATCGCTTCTGGAGGGATGACGGTTTGAATCGCTTGGAAGATTTCTTGGGCTTCGATGGAAGGACTAATTAAGGAGAATTCTTTAAGTTGCAATTTTTTATCTATTTTCTCAAAATCATTCTTACTTTACTTCATTTTGGGCTTAAACGAGAAGTATTGAATCACCACCCCCTGGTTAAATGAACTTGGTTTTGATTTTCGTCTGATGAGGTGCAAGATCTGAGTTTTAGCTACTTAAGTGGCTCGAATCGTTTTAAGATACTACCTAAAATCAGCGCAGGTAAGCCCACTCCCAGGCAAATTAAACTTTGGTTGAGGGTTAATGCAACCGTATCAAACAGCAGATTCATGACCGGCCACTGACTAAAGAGGATTTGTAAAACGAGAACACAGACAATGCCAATACTAGGTGCATAGGCAATCGACTTAGATTTGTGACGGAGGTTCATCCACAGTGAGGGAATGAACCGACTAATGCTGAGTAGGTAAAAAATTTCCGCTGCCACTAATGCTTGAACTGCCATGGTGCGTGCCAAACTTTCATTTTCGGTTGAATTAAACATCCACTCAAAAATCCCAAAAGTAATTGCCCAATTCAACAGTGAAATAATACCAATTCGTCTGAGAATACTGCCTGAGAGCAACGAACGATTTGGATTGTGAGGTGGTTGTTGCATTACTCCTTGGGGTTGAGGCTCAAAGGCAAGGGGAATGGAGAGGGCAGAAGAACTGACCAGGTTAATCCAGAGAATTTGTACTGGTAAAATAGGTAGGGAAGTCCCCAGCAAAACACCAGCAAAAATGGTCAAAGACTCTCCTCCATTCACAGGTAAGATAAATGCGATCGCCTTCTGTAAATTTTGATAAACTGTGCGACCCTCCTCTACCGCAGCTTCAATTGAGGCAAAGTTATCATCGGTCAAGATCATATCCGCTGCTTCTTTCGCCACTTCCGTTCCTTTCTGACCCATTGCAATACCAATATCTGCTTGCTTGAGAGCAGGTGCATCATTCACCCCATCTCCCGTCATTGCTACAATTTCACCTCGATCTTGCAAAGCTTTAACTAAGCAGAGTTTTTGTTCTGGTGCTACACGGGCAAAAACAGTACCTGCTTCAACGGCATTGGCGAGGTCTCTATCGTCCATCTGTTTTAGCTCTTTTCCCGTGAATACCCGAAGCTCTTCGTCTGCTTTGAGATGCATGGCACGAGCGATCGCGACAGCAGTTGCCCCATGATCCCCCGTGACCATCTTGACCTGAATCCCTGCCGATTGACAATTATATACTGCATCAATGGCTTCTGGTCGCGGTGGATCGATCATACCTTGCAAGCCGATAAAGGTGAGTTCTGTTTCCACATCTTCTCGGTTCAACGTTTCTCGAGCCGATGAACAGCGTTTTTGAGCAAAGGCAAGGACTCGCAATCCGCGATTAGCCATCTCATCCGCAACCTGCTGAATTTGTTCTTGGTTTAGATCGGTTTCTTCTCCAAGGGCGTCAAGTCGACGAGCGCATCGGTTTAGAAGTGTTTCTCCCGCTCCTTTAATGTAGATAATGTGGGAGCTAGCAGAACTGGTGGCTGGTGACAGTCGTTCGCTTTCTCGGTGTAAAGTTGCCATGTATTGATGTTCGGATTCAAACGGAATAGAATCCAATCGGGGCATTTCTGCCTCCAGTGAAGTACGCTCCAATCCGGCTTTCTGGGCAGCGACAATTAATGCACCTTCAGTGGGATCGCCCAATACAGTTAATGACTCGTCTGCTTCTATGTGCGAGTCATTACAGAGCAGTCCGTTGCGGAGACACGCCACCAGTCCAGGAGCTTCAGCCATATTAACAGGTTTCTCGTGGAGAATAATGTTACCTTCTGTCACATAACCTGTTCCTTCAACGGTGTATTGCCTACCATCTGCGTAAATTTCCTCCACTGTCATCTCATTTTCGGTCAGAGTCCCTGTTTTATCCGAACAAATTATAGTGGTACTTCCCAGTGTTTCCACTGCAGGCAGCTTACGAATAATGGCGTGACGGGATGCCATGCGAGACACCCCTATCGCCAAAATAATAGTCACTAGGGGAGGTAATTCTTCCGGGATACCGCTAACTGCTAATGCTACAGCAGCCTGAAACATAGAGAGCCAGGATTGCCCTTGTCCCAGCCCAACTGCAAATGTAAAGGCTGCCAGTCCCAAGATCGCATATAGTAATCGCCAGCTAAATTTCTCTAGTTTGCGTATTAGGGGAGTCTTTAAAGTTTCGCTCTGTTCCACGAGTTCAGAAATTCGACCTGTTTCTGTTGCTTCCCCAATCGCGACTACTACTCCCTGCCCCTGTCCTGCTGTTACAATACAGCCTGCATAAACCATGTTGACTCGGTCAGCCAGGGAAGTATCTTCATCAATGGGCTGCGTCGTTTTATCAACCGAAATCGATTCTCCCGTAAGGCTAGACTCGTCTACTTGCAGAGTTTTGACCTTAGACAGACGCAGATCCGCGGGAACTTTGTCACCAGCACTCAATTGCACCAAATCGCCAGGTACTAACTCTTCAGAAGACAAGGTTTGTTTCTCGCCATCCCTGATCGCCGTTACCTCTGTAGTGACAGATGCAGCTAGAACGGCGATCGCATTCTCCGCCTTAGATTCTTGAATATAGCCAACAATAGCATTGATCGCCACAACGGCAAAGATAACTCCAGCATCAATCCAATCCTGAAGAAACAGCGCGATCGCGCCTGCTAGAAGTAAAATATAGAGCAGAGGTTGGTTAAACTGCTGAAGAAAGCGCATCCACGGACTTCTACCCCTGCGATGGCTCAACTTATTAGCACCAAACTGCGTTTGTCGTTCTGCTGCCTCGTCGTGGGTTAATCCCCGTTGCAAATCGCTGACTAACATCTGTTCGATTTCTTCAAGGGAAAGTGAGTGCCACTGATGAGAGAGTGAATCTGGGGAAAGACGAGGAGAAGACATGGGCAATTTTAGAAACAGTGGAGTCGTCCGCTCAATCCCGACTCAGCTGGTTGAATAAATAATGCCAAGCGAGACACGGACTATGGCTTTATACTATTTTAGTTTTAGTAAGAAATTAATCACCATACAGGAGAAATATTGGCTTATGTCTTAGGTCATCGTCAAGATGCAGTTTTTCTCAAACTCAACCACATAATCGCTCTTCTCTCTCACCTTAATGACTATTATCATTAATAACTCGAGCCAAAATCGGTTAAAATTTTGGTCGATTCTTCCCTTGATTAAACCTCAAAATAGGTGCTTTTTCTCCTCCTGATGTCAAACATAGATGTGGTAATCCTTATGGCAGAGCGCGATCGCCTTTTCGGAGAGAAATACGGGTTAAACGAGAAGTATTGTAATTGATTTGCTATTACTTTTGAAGATCTCCTCAATTAAGGATTAGCAAAAATATTGTTTGAGTTTTGTATAACTTAATGTATAACTTAATGTATAACTTAATGTTTTAGATCACAGAGCATCAAAAAAAATCTAAGTAAACTGAACATATTACTAGCTGTTCGGCAAAATTATGAAAATCTTTCTAGCCTCGACCTTCAAATTTTTTGCTATTGTTCTATATTTGTATACTACCAAAAGCAGTTTAGGAATTAATCTAATTCAGAACTGCCACGCTTGGGAAGTTCTTTTAGGTGAGTGTCAATCTATATCCCTTTAAGCAGACGATCGCGCTATAGTCGCATTTTATAACTAATTGTCTATCTCATTGAATAAATCATCCCTCTCGATAAGATTATCGAGTAATTGCATGAGGGGAATAAAAAGATTTTTTTGCTTACTGCCTCTACAAATAGGAAAGAACATTTTAAGTTGTTTTTTGTTTCTATGACCTCGATTAACTTAAGTATCACAGCACGAGGTTTGCGTTCGCGTTTTTTTATTAGTTTAAATTGTATAAGTTTTGTATAACTTAATCGATTGTCGATCGCCCTACCACATACAATCTTTTAAATACATACTGAGTTGCCCAGATAGTAAATAGAGGCAGAAATACGGCATGAATTAATAAAACAGTAGTTGCTACCCCAATACTTTGCCACTGTACCCCAATTAATAAGGCAATACTAAATAAGACGGTAAAAATCACGTTCCAAAGTAGATCGATTTGGGGTTTATCGACAGCTACGAGTAGTTGAGAGGCGGAGTCGGCAAAAGGACGGGGAATGGCGGAGAGGCATATTAATATAAGTACGGGAATGGCGGGAATCCATTTTTCACCAAAGACGATAGGTACGTAGATAGGGGCGAGGCTGGATTGTAAGAGTACCAAGGGGAGGATAATAACAGAGATGGTTTTAAGGCTATTAAAATATCTTTGTTTGAATTGAGCCAAATTAGCGCGGGCATCGCAGAGATGGGGTAGCAGGGCAGATTTGATAGAGGTAATAGTTCCCAAGCTAATCCCCAAACCTGCATTAAAAGCAAAATAATAAATGCCTAAAGCTTCGATGCTGAGGAAACGCCCGACAATTAAATAATCTAAATTCCCTCGTAAGTTATTTAATAATTCCACTCCTAAAACATTCCGTCCGAAACGGAGCAGATCGCCCCAGCCAACGGTAGTAAATTTAAGTTTTGGTCGCCAAGAGTGATTTTTGAGGATGATATAGACCCAAATTGGCGGAACGAGTAATTTAGGTACGATAATTGACCACATTCCTAAACCCGCGATCGCAAAAATTAAAGACAAGATATTATCAGTAGAAAATTGAATCATCTCTACTAGGGCGATCGCTTTGAGGCGGTTTTCTCTTTGAATTAAAGCTGCTTGCACCAAACCATGAGGTAATAACAGTAAACTAAACGCCATCGCACAGATAGGTAGAATTAATTGCTTGTCGCGGTAAAACCAAGCCAAGGGAAAGGCAACTAAACATTGAATGATAAATAAAGCGATCGAGATTGCCCAATTAAGCCAATATGCAGACTGTGCCAGTTGTGAAATATTTTCTGCTTTAGCTTGAATCAACCGAGTACCAATACCATTGCGGGTAAAAACGCGCACGATATCATTTACAGTTAGGACAATTGCTACTAAACCGTAATCGTGAGAAGTGAGAAATCTTGCTAAGACGATAGTAGTTAGCAACCGTGTCACTCGAATTACCATTCCAGATAATCCCAACCATCTTAGATTGCGAGTGAAGGGACTATCAAATTTTTTGAGTAGCTGGCTGAATTTACTCCAAATTGCTTTCACGCTGTTACTTCCCCTAAAAATAGTTCCCAACTATGCAAAAATTCTGCCCAAGCGTTGACTACTGATGCCCTTCCTGCTTGTCCCCAGGCGGTTAAGTCTTGTTGAGGTAGAGATTTAATTGCTTCTGCTAATTGTTCTATATTGTTAGCAGGTACTATTAGCCCACGATCGCATACCTTAAAGCTATCTTCCCCATCTCCCCTCGGTACGCTTGCGTCCTTCGAGGAAACCTCGAAGGCGGTCGCACCGCTCTTTATCTCCCTATCTCCTGCCACCTGCTCCCTCAAACCATCAACATCAAAGATAACTACGGGTTTACCTGCTGCCTTGGCTTCTAAACAAACTAATCCCCAAGGCTCCCATCTAGAAGGAATCACAATAACATCGCAGTCGGTTAAAAAGGCTGGTACATCTTCAATTGCACCGAGTAATTTAACCTGGGGTAAATTTCGTGCCAAATCTTTAATTAACTGTTCGTCTTGTCCGTAACCGCCTAAATATAGTTGAAATTTTTCGGCTGGTAAGGATGCAAAAGCAGGTAATAAGAGATCGAAGCCTTTTTGGGGAGCAAATCGTCCATAAGCACCTAGTTTTAAAGGAATACTCGAATTTTTTGCAGTAATTGTTAACAGTGCATCGACGGGAGAAGCAGAAAAAATTGTCCTAATCTTACCAGGTTTGACTAATTTATTATTTAACATCCAGTCTCGTTGAGCGTTGGAAATACTCACCACCCCATCAGCTAAACCATAAGCCAAACGCAGCATTAAACGAAAGCGAGATAAAGATGCAACTTGATGTTGTTCAAATCCTTGGGAATAATGATGATCGTAAATGTAGAGTTTACTATGTCGTTTCAATAACCATAAATCTAAAAGATATTTCCAAGCACAAGGATAGTGAAAAATAATTACATCAGGAGAAGAGTATTTTAATTTGGCTTTTGCTTCTTCAATTCGCAATACTGCAAAATCAAATTTTTCTCCCAACGAAGAATTAATTAACTGACGGACAAGGTGATTAGATCCTCCTGCTCGTTTGTCTCCAATTAAATGCCAAACTGTTGGTTTCATTACTGATTAGGTGATTACTAATTACTAATTACTGATTAGGTGATTACCAGCCAATTGGAAAGATCTCGTTGAATTAAATTCTGACAATGTAAAATATCTGTGCGATATAAATCCAAGAGTTGCTGTCTGACTTCCTGGGACATTTGGGGGGTATTCAGGTTTTGATGTTGGATTTTTTGACGAATTTTTGCAGGAAATAAGGGTTTTAGTATTGTTTTAATCGGATTGGGTTTAGTTAAAATTTGATGGAGTAGTTTGTTTTTCGGCATCCCTGATTTATTGGGACGTAAAGCCATATTGGGAACAAAAGTATCATCTACTTCCAAAAAGCGAAAAATATCTTGTAAGGTTGCGATCGCATTTTCTTTTAAATCTTCGTATAAATAAACTTTTATTTGACTGGAAGGGAATATTTCATAGTAATGCTTTAGTTGCTTCCCATAAAAACCAATCTGGATATAATGCCAAAACCATTCCCAGTTATTAGCAATTCTTTCCGCTTCAGCTTGTAAGGCTAAAGCAAAATCTCGACAAGGTTCGCGATCGTCTCTTACTATATGCAAAAAGTTAGCATAGGCTCTAGTGACGGGGTTACGCAAAATAACGATTAAACGAGCATTGGGAATATATTGTTTTATTTTGGTTGCTGCTTGGGGATGATAAAGATAAGAGGGGCAAGCCTCGCCGATGGCTATTTCCTCTGTAACCCCCGCAAATTGTGCTTTGTAAGTTGCCAAATCTGTAATGGAAAAGTCTTTTAAAGCCTCGTCACCAGGGCCTTGAAAATTAATCTCTTCCCCTTCAAAAACAAAAAAATTGGTTTCTTTTGTGGGATTCATGTAAATTTGCGGATGCTGCTGGAGATATTCGTGCAAAGCGGTTGTCCCCGCCTTAGCAGCACCAATAATCAGAAAATTGGGCATAGTCATGGGAGTAAGTCTCCTGGGTTCGATCGATATTTATCAATATTTGTTTTGCTCAAATAACTACTTTGAGAATTCAGCCTTGAGCCATTGATAAATTAGACAAGTAACATTTATAGAGTTCCCAAACTTATGATTAAAATGACTATTCTTTTTCTAGATACCAAGCTGGAGGGGATGTCCAAATTTTATTATAAATATCGCGATCGCAAGGAGGAATAAATTCTTGTTTGAGGGGATTTTCTGTGGCAAAATCGACGAAATATTGGCGAATAAACATCCATTCGGTAGCTAAGTTCATATCTTTTAAGTGAGATTTATCTGCATTGAGTTCTGGATGACGGGCATAAAAAACGGCATCAGTAAAATCACTATATAAACCATCAAACCAATAGTCATCGTTTCTGAGCCAATAATATTCCCATTGCCACTTATCTTTTCTCTGTTTTTCTTCAGGAATATATTGTTTGATAAGATAGTAGTTTTTTCTCGACCAATAGCAGCTACAAGAAATAACTTGCCGTACGACTTGGCGAATTCCTGTTTTTTCTCGGCGATAGAGAGTGTCGGATACTTTAATTTTTTTATCTCGCATTTCTGGACGAACTAAGACAAAGAAATAGTCTGTCCAATAGCTAATTTTTTTTAACTTTTCGGGTGAGCGAATTAAATCAGAAGAGCGACGGCAAGAGGGATATGCTTTTACCTCTTTTTGGCTACTATATTGTGTAATTACTGTAAGTAATAATACCGAGATTAAAGTTTTATAAAACTTCATATATATTATTTTAATCTTGGAGAAGATATATATATTATTTTTGACTATTTTTATGCCAAAATATCTTTACAAATATATCTTCTCGGTATTGTTTTTATTCTAGTAAAATCACCTAAATTAATTACTGACAATATTGGCAAACTTTTAGAAAAAATCCGATCTCTGGCTAAAATTTAGAGTATTAAACCAAAAAGTATCGGAATATTGAATAGTAGGAGAGACTAATAAATAGCTCCTACAGGATTAAGATTATTTATTCAACAATTGTCAATTAATAAAGGTTAATCAATAAAATCAACAGCAGTAAGCTCTTCAGCATTTACATTAGCTAAAATAGCAATTATTCGATCGTCATAACCATTTCTAATGAAAGCATCCGTGCTATTTTTTGCCGTGCCTTGAGTAATGATTAGATCCTTAAATTGGAGACTACCCGATAGTTGAATTAAATCTTGACCCATTTCAAAGTCTTCAATAAGATCGACTCCACCATCATCAGCTAAAACAAACAGATCGCTACCGTCACCACCTTTTAAGGTATCGTTTCCTAAACCACCAACTAAGATGTCATTTCCTCGATCGCCAGTTAATAGATCGTTACCCTCATCGCCAAAGAGCAGATCGTCATTATCTCTACCTATAAGTCGATCGTCTCCTAAACCGCCGTAAGCAATATCGCTTTCTTTACTACCTCTAAAAGTATCATTTTCGTCTCCGCCTTGAAAAATTTGATAGTTGTTATCGCTTTCTATAGTCAAAGCAGTACTATTGGTAGTAGTTGATGATTTTTCTTGAGTAGTTAGAGTTGAACTCTCAAAACTTGTCATACTACTTGTCTGGGTAGTTTTACTAGACTCTGAGGTAAGCACGGTATTACCATTAAAAGAAGTACTAGCAGCATAGGCTAATAATTCTTGCCCCACTGCGGTAGTACGCCAGTCTCTATCTGAATTAACTGACTCATCCATAGAGTCAGCAAAACCATCTGCTCCTTTAATTTGAAAAACAATATCGTTATAGTCTCCGTCTGCATCCCCCCAGTCAACACGGACATCCTCAAAAGCAAAAGTACCGTGTTCATCAACAGCTACCATTTGTCCTTCACCAGTACCATTAGGATTAGCTTCAGGCATAGAGAAGATCGGTAGTTTTCCCCATTGCCAAATACTTCCTGGATTGTCAGCAATTTCTTGCACGGTAGTATGTTGAATTAGCATAAAGGCAAAGCGATCGCCTGGAGTCATGGTAAAGACTTTTTGACCGAGATATTCGCCAGCATTAAAATCTTTTTCCCAGGGTAGAGGGCTACCAAAACGCGCTCCTTCCGTGCGATCGCGCAATAAAATATGTCCTTGTTCCGAGTTAGTTAAAGCTCTTGATGCTGCTGCTTGAATAAATTCAGTTGAACCAGGAACATAAGCATCCATCCCGTCTAAGCTGAAAACTGCTAGTTCTCCTTGAAACCAACCCCCATCAAATAAGTAATCAAACTGAACTTGACCAGTGGAATTGACAACAAAAGTACCCAGATCGCCATTATTTTGGACAGTATTAGCAGAATACTCCAATATATTTTGTCCTACTTCTGTCGTGCGCCAGTCTTTTTCAGGATCGACCAACTCATCTATTGACTGAACTACACCACTCGCTCCTTGTAGTTGAAAAGTAAGATCGTTATAGTCTCGATCGCTTTCATTCCAATCTATTCGTAAATCTTCTAAGGCAAAAGTACCATTATTATCTACAGCAGCTATCTGTCCTGCTGCTGTGCCAAAGTTAGCTTCAGGAATAGAGAAGATGGGTAGTTTACCATCCTGCCAAATTTGATTAGGGTTGCTGGCAATTTCTTGGACAGTTGCATCCTGAATTAACATAAAAGCAAAGCTAGTTCCCTCAGCCATAGTAAAGACTTTTTGACCGAGATACTCGCCACTATTAAAATTAGTCTCCCAAGGAAGTAAACCACTAAAACGCGCTCCTTCTATAGAATCTTGGAGTACGATATGTCCCTGTTGAGAGTTAGTAAGGGCGCGAGTTGCTGCTTCTTGGATAAACTCGATTGAACCAGGGGTATAGGTTTCCATCCCTTCTAGATTAAAAACTGCTAGTTCTCCTTGAAATCCGCCACCATCAAACAGGAAGTCAAATTGAATTTGACCAGTAGCATCTACTTCAAAAACACCATTGGTGAAAGTATGATTATTATTATTCCCTCCATAACCATCTAATTGTTCTAAATCTTCTGTTCTTTGCGTATCATTCCAGACGAGCGCACCTAAATCGGTAAGGATATCGGTATTTGTACCGTCAAAATATTCTGCGTGTCCTCCTGTTCCTGTTGTCAAGTCGTTGTGATCATCGGCTTTTGCTGCCCAAACAATACGCCCTATTTCTCTCTCTTGGGCAGCTTGTAGCATTGCAGTAGTCGCAGGTAAAGTACTTTCTCCATTATTTTCCGAACCATATTCGCCGACAATAAAGGGAATATTTTGACTGTGGAGAGTATCAAAATAGGCAGCAATATCATTGTTATTCCACTGATCGTAAACGTGGACAGAAAACAGAATATTTTCATTACCTGCCATAACTTCACTGGCATGGTTAGCGATCGTCTGGGTGTCATAGTCTTGTCCCCAGGCTTCTCCATCAATAACAATTAGATTATTAGCACCCTCGGCACGAATGATATCGATTAGTTCGCGATGATAATTTACCCATTGTTCTGGATTAGCTGTATCGTTACCTGGTTCATTGTGGAGGTTAAACCAAACATTAGGATTATCTTTAAACTCTTGTGCCATATCGCGCCAGTAGTCTTTGAGAATTTCCCATTCAGTATTTTCGTAGTAACCACCAATGCGATCGTGGGCATCAAAAATTACTACTGCACCTTGACTCGTATAAGCATCAACAATTTTATGGTTAGTTCCATAACCATCTTCTGCGGGATGAGGTTGCTCGTAGCTACCTAACAAATAATTGGGAACTCTAATAGTATTAAAATCCCAAATATTGAGATAATTATCTACATTATTAATTCCTTCCCAAGTGAACATATTAGTTCCTTTGATGATAAATTCTCGTCCATTGGGGTCGTAAATTGTTGTTCCTATGATTTGAAATTGAGAATTATCCATGATTTTGAACTATTTACTTTAGATGAAAATGTTTAATAGATGAAAGCGATCGTGTTGCTGATAATAATTTTTAGACTTGTGAGGTACATCTCAATTAGCTAAAAATAGAAATAATTTAAACTGAATTTAAACTATTTACTTAGCTTTTCAAAACTTGTTTTGATTCATGTATCTATTTTTATTTATAACTTGCTATTAGTCTTGAGGTAAATAGTAATTATTCGGTTTATCTTATTTATATTTGCTTTAAAATATGTATTCATTAACAAGAAAAAGTTAAGCCCTGAACTTACATTTATTGATAAACATATCTTAAATAATAAGGTTATAAAAGCAGAAAAATACTAATGATGATCGTCTCAAAATAAACTTGTTAAGGCAATTAACTGGAAGGTTAGATGGTCAAAAAACTGTGTCTAGAAAAGCATGAATTAATAAAACGATCGCTCGGCTTTATTTTTACCCGCGATCGCTCTTAAATTGTCGATTAATTATTAATAGATTTTAAATTGACTCCGAATCAAAGTAACTAATTATTTCTTGACCTACTTCTGTATCCAACCAATTACGATTAGTAGAAATGACATCTTCAATATCAGTGAGACCGATTCTTTGTACCCCTTCAATAGCTAAAACAGCATCGTTATAGTCTGTATTGGAGTTAAGATCGAGACGGACATCTTCAAAACCGACAATTGTACCTTCTGTACCAGTAAAAATATCTGCAAAGTAGTATGCTGCACGAGCATGAAAGCTAATTCATCCCCCGCAGTCATCTCGAAGGTTTTGACTCCTTGATATTCTCCAGCATTAAAGTTATTTTCCCAGGCTAAATTTTCACTAAATTTAGCTCCTTGTTGTCGATCTTGAAGCAGAATACGACCTTCTTGGGAATTAGTTAAAGCTCTGCGTGCTGCCTCAACCATGAATTCCTGAGAACCTGCTTGATAATTTTCCATCCCTTGAAGGCTGAAAACTGCTAATTCTCCTTGGAACCAACCACCGTCGTAGAGATAGTCAAAGCTGATTGCTCCAGTTTCATCGACTTGAAAAACTCCTTGTGTATTTATATTTATTTCAGTCATATTATCGTTACTCCTTAGCAAATAATAAATATCTTTGAATATTACGAATAAAAAATATTTCTTTACTTATTTTTATAACTTATCTTTTGCCCATTTATTAATAGTATTAATTCTGGTTTAAATTTTAAGATTAGATTTGAATTTAGGTATTTTTTATTAAATTAAAAACAAGGTAAAAAACTAGAATTAATTTGTTTTTTATCTATAAAAATATTATTTTAATTTAAAATTATATAAAACAATCCCTCTATTTTCGAACGATAAAAACAGAGGGATTATAACTGTGAAATAAATATTAATGAGTAATTTATAATATGAATTGCCAAAAAAAATAATTGCTTTGAATTTTTAAGAAAATATGGGAATTAAATCTGCTGGATCTATTAAGTCTTCTGTAAGTTGTTCTCGTACTAAATCGGTTTCAAATTGTTCTTCTAATAAAAAACTAGCTTGAGTGTAATATTGTGCTGGTGTTACGGCAAATTCGGCTACAAAGGGTTTTGCTATAAAACTGGCTAAACTCTCTGGGGAGTTAGCAATAGGTATTCCTTGGCTAGCTAGTTGCTGTGCTAACTCAATTTGATGATCGTCTACGTGTTCTTGGAAACTATGACTACGAGGAACTAAGATAAAAGGCTTATTAATAGAAGCTAATAAATCAATAGTTCCTTCTCCACAGTGAGCAATTATGAGGCGTGCTTTATCTACTAAAGTTAAAAAATCAGTTTCCTTTAGCACTGAATAACCTTTAGTTTGATCGGGAATAAAAGTACAAGTACCATACTGAATGACAATTTCTTCTTTTTCTGGTTGAATCAAGTTTTCTGCAATCAGTTTATCGAGCCATTTCATTAGACGATCGAAAGGAAATTTTTCAGTGCCGACTGTAACTAATATCATGATGAATAACTTTATTTTATTTATAAAATTAATTAAGAAAAAAGGAATAAAAAATTAAAAAATAAATTAGATACGGATTAATTTTGCTTTACGATACTTAGCCTTTAGTTGTTCCCATTGAACGTAAATTACATCAAGAAAAGGCATGACCAATCGCGCCGACAAACTTAGTTCTTCAACCCTAGTAAAAGATTCGATAAAAACAGTTTGAGTACCTGCTAACTTTGCCAAAATAATAAAAGGAACTGCTACTCCTGCTCCAGTAGATAAAACTAATTCAGGGCGTTCTTGGTTAATAACTTGCCAAGCAAGCCAAAAATTACGAATTAAGTTAGGCACATTACGATTAGTCGGACTGTAAGCCCAATATACTTTTTCATTGTTTAAAATTAATTCTGTAGAAGGTGACTTAAAAGTAACCCAACAACGATCGTGTTTATTCCAAAAAGTGTGTAATCTTTGCAGAGCTTGAAAATGACCACCTGTAGAACTAATAAGTAAAATTTTCATACTTGAGCTTGCCTTTTAATCTTTTGTTATTTTTAGTATCGCTGTCCGTTGTTTGCGATCGAGTTTGTCTAATTGTTTTACTTGCAGCAATTATGTATAACTTATGTATAAGTTTGTTTGGCGAAAACTTTTCAAGCAAAACCTAACCTTGCGCGATCGCGAAGAATGCGAATTTTATGCATAAAACCAGTTAGTTTTAAAGCAGATTTTTCAAATCGACTATACAAAGATACGGGTAATAACCTAAGCAGATAAGCAGCAACGAAAGTTAGCACGGTGCGATTTGGTTCGGTAAAGATAATCCGCCAATGGGTAATCAAAGCTTGATTGATGAATTTCACAGCCATGCGACTATCTTTGAGACGAATCGCTCTGCGAGCAAGATAACGTAGTTGATAAGCACGAGCGGGATTTTCCCACTGCTTCATCAACTCTGGTAAGCGATCGCGATGCTTACTAATAAATTGCTCCCATGAATCTAATTGTTTGAGAATATTTGCCGAAAGTCCCTCGCCATTTACCCGATATAAAGTCAGAGCTTCGGGAATTCCTTCTATTTGCCATGAAGTTAAAGCAGCAATTCTAAACCAACATTCTATATCTTCGGACTGGCGAAAATGCTCGTCAAAATAAAAATCTTCTACTGTTTCCCGTAGTTGCTCTTCAAAGCGAATTAATTCTAAAACTTCACGACGGATTACGGGAGCAGAACCATTACCAATAGGATTGCGACAAAGTAAATGATCGGGAGTAATTTCTGTTAATTTGGGCATCTGATAAATACCTAAAGATTTACCTTGACTGTCGATAAATTCGGAACGACTAAAACTAACACCTACCTGAGGAGAAGATTCGAGATGTTGGATATGTCTGGCTAATTTTTCTGGTTGCCAAAGATCGTCTCCATCGAGAAAAGCAATGTAATCCCCTTTTGCCTGACGAATACCTGTATTTCTTGCCCCTGCTAAACCACGATTTTTTTGGCTGATAATCTTAATCCGCGAATCGTTAAATTGCTGACAAATTTCCACGCTTCCATCTGGAGATTCATCGTCAATAATCAGTAATTCAAAATGAGGATAGGTTTGATCGAGTACCGATTGTACTGTAAGAGCAATATATTTTTCGACGTTATAAACTGGAACAACAACAGAAATAAGTTTCATAGGGATAGACAAACTTTCAACTGATTCCAGTATTGAAGAGGTACGTTTGCGATCGCGCTGTTCTTAGTCTTAGCTATGTATAAGTTTTTGTATAACTTTTAGACTGGTCGACTTTTAGTAAAGCGGTTACAACGGATAAAGAAAAGCTCATCTCCCTAACATTAAGATGAAAGAACAGGAAAAAGTTCGGCATCTACTAATTATTAACGATCTCAAAGGGCAGCGGGAATATACCCTTCAGGCAAAATTTTACTCGATCGGTAGAGAACCGAGTAATTCGATCGTAATTAATGCTCCTTCAATTTCTCGTTACCATGCCCATATCCTGCGTATTCTAATTCCCGAAAAAAATGGTTATTTATTTCGGATTATTGATGGTAGTGTAGATGGTAACAAGAGTAGAAATGGAATCTATATCAATAAGCAAAAATGTTCTACTCATGACCTCAACCATGGAGATTTAATTGAGTTTGGCGGAGGGGTAAGAGCAACATATTACTGCCAATCTAACTTAGCGGATGTTAAGTTTTGTGGAGTAGAAAAACATAGTTCTAGCAGTCCTTTTGATACTTTAGTGTCGTCTCAAGATAATTCTGCCAGTTCTAACGATGCGGTATTGGCACGTTTGGCTTCTTTTCCCGAATTAATTCCTAACCCCGTTATCGAAATAGATTCCACAGAAAAGATTACCTATCTTAATCCAGCAGCAATTTCTCAATTTCCTCAATTACCTAAATTAGGTAGTAAACATCCACTTTTAGCAGAATTACTTTTATTAGTTAGAGAGCAAGAAAATTTTTTTGTAAGAGAAATAAATCTTGACGGTAAAGTTTTTGAACAAGCAGTTCACTATCTTGCTCAAAACGAACTGATCAGAATTTTTATTACCGATATTAGCGAACGTAAGCAAGCAGAAACCGAAAGAGAACAGCGCGATCGACTTTTGCAAAGAGTAATCCTAGCACAAAATTTGAGCTTTGAAGAACAACTTCAACGTCTTCTAGAGCTTGGTTGTGAATGCTTTGATTTAGAGGTGGGAATCTTTGGCAAAATAGATGGCGGTTTTCTTAAAACTGAAGGAGTTTACCAAACTATTGAGGGAAATGAAATTTTCCCTAGGGGAAAACTATTCGACATTATAGACCCGTCAGAGGAAGTTAATTTTGAACCTTTACGGAGAACTATAGCTAGCTCGAATCCAATTAGTTACGTCGATTCTCAAAAGTTCCAACCAACTGAAATAGCTCTTGAGGACAAATATTTAAAGCAAATGGCATTTCAGATAAAAGCTTATCTGGGTATGCAGGTTATAGTAAATAATCAAGTTTATGGCATACTTTGTTTTTTTAGTCCTGTAGTTCATCAACAACAGTTCAGTGAAGCTGACAGAAAACTATTGAAGTTAATGACTCAATGGTTAGGTAGCGAACTCGAACGGCAAAAGACCAAGATCGATCTCGAACAGCAATTACGGCAGACAGTACTATTCAAAAAAATATCTCAAGAAATTCGTCAAAGTTTAGATACGCAAAAAATCGTCCAAACTACAGTAAATCAAGTTGGGCAAGTTTTTGGAATTAATCGCTGTGTTATCCACAATTATCAACCAGGACAACCTCCAAAAATTCCTTGTGTTGCTGAATATTTAAATATTGATGCTTGCTCGATCCTAAATTTAGAAATTCCTGTATTTGAGAATCCTCATGCTCAAAAAGTTCTTAGTCAAGATGCAGCAGTTGTCTCTGATGATGTTTTTCAGGATGTACTCCTCGAACCTGCAAGTAATTTTTGTCGGCAACTTAAAATTCAATCTATGATTGCCGTGCGTACCTCATACCAAGGCAAAGTAAATGGTGTTATTGCCCTGCATCAATGCGATCGCCTACGTCACTGGACAGCTGATGAAATAGAATTATTAGAAGCCGTTGCTGCTCAAGTAGGAATTACTCTAGGTCAGGCTCAACTACTAGAAAGAGAAACTCAACAACGAAAACTACTAGCTAAAAAAAATCGGGAATTGAATACTGCTAAAAAGTCGGCAGAAGCAGCTAATCAAGCTAAAAGCCAATTTTTAGCGACCATGAGCCACGAAATTCGTACACCTATGAATGCGGTAATTGGTATGACGGGTATGCTACTAGATACTGACTTAAATTTTCAACAAAAATATTTTACAGAAACTATTCGTAATAGTAGCGAAGCTTTACTGACTATTATCAATGATATTCTCGATTTTTCCAAAATTGAAGCAGGTAAATTCCATTTAGAGGAATGTCCTTTTAATTTACAATCCTGTCTCAAAGAAGCTCTCGATCTAATCTCTCCTCAAGTAAAGGCAAAAAAACTAAAATTGAATCTCCATTTTGATTCTGAGATACCGACTTTACTGATAGGAGATGTTACTCGTCTGCGTCAGATTTTAGTCAATCTGTTAGCTAATGCCGTTAAGTTTACAGAAAAGGGAGAAATCACTGTTCGGGTAACGTTAAAAGCCAAACAAGAGCAATTTTACGAACTGCAATTTGCTGTTGCCGATACGGGTATTGGCATTGCTGCGGAAAAGCAAAAGTATTTATTTAAATCATTTAGTCAAGTCGATGCTTCCATTAGTCGTAAATATGGAGGTACGGGACTGGGTTTGGCGATTTGTAAACAATTAGTAGAAATGATGGGAGGCTGTATTTGGGTACAGAGTAATGGTATGGTTGCAGGCGAGCCTCCAGCCTCTTGGCAAGCACAAACGGATTCAGAAGTAGGTAACTTATCTGTTTCTAGTGGTTCTACCTTTTATTTCACTATTAAGGCAAAATCTGCCAATACTACGGCAACAGCTTATCCATCCCCAACTAATATATCTACCAGCACAAAAATTTGCTCGCAGAAATTGCTATCGCCATTAAAAATTTTGTTAGCAGAAGACAATAGAGTAAATCAGCAAGTTGCGCTCTTAATGCTGAATAAACTAGGGTATCGAGCAGATGTCGTTAGTAATGGTTGGGAAGTAATCAATGCTCTAGCTAAAGTTGCCTACGATGTAATTTTAATGGATGTAGAAATGCCAGAAATGGATGGATTAACTGCCACGAAGCAAATAATTAAAGATCGATCGCCCGATGGCTGTCCTTATATTATTGCTCTTACTGCCTATGCTACAGCTAAAGATCGACATAAATGCCTACAAGCAGGAATGCAAGATTTTCTCACTAAACCGATTGTCTTCCCCCAGCTAAAAGAAGTTCTCCAAAAAGCTATTATCTTCCTAGAGGAGAAACAAGATAGTCGTGAAGACTCTACCATAGCCAAGGCTAGTTTAGCTCAATTACCCGAAAATTCAGCAGAAATTAACTTATCAACCTCCACCGAAACCGAACCCGAATCAAAGACAACTACACCAGTTTTAGACGCTCGAATTCTCAATTCTTTACGCCAACTAGGAGGTGATAATGCCCAAATCTTTTTAACAGAGATTATCGAACAATATTTTGAAGATAGTCTGGTTAAGTTACAAGAAATTAAAACAGCCATAACTAATGCCGATGCAGTAGCTTTACGTCAAGCTAGTCATGGACTTCGTTCCAGCAGTGCTAATCTAGGGGCGATCGATTTTGCTAATCTTTGTAAACAAATTGAAGAACTAGCTCGTTCGGGAACGATTGAAGCAAGAGATATCGATCTAGAAAAACTAGAAGCAGAATATCAGCAAGTTAAAATAGCCTTAAAGCAAGAGTGTCAATGAGCGATCGAATAAATACAGCCTTATCAAATAAAGTTCCTCTTATTCTGGTTGTCGATGACGATCGCATGATGCGATCTTTACTCAATCTGGCACTAGAAGAAGAAGGTTATCAGGTAGTACAGGCTAAAAATGGCGAACAAGGATTAGCTGAATATACTAGTCTACAACCCGATTTAATTTTGTTAGATGCAGTGATGCCCGATATGGATGGCTTTACTTTCTGCGATCGCATCCGTAAACTCGATCGTGGCGATTTAATTCCAATTCTGATGATTACCGTTCTCGACGATCGAGAGTCGATCGAACAAGCATTTGCCGTAGGTGCGACAGATTATATTACCAAACCGATTCATTGGGAAGTGTTATCTTACCGAGTACGCAGACTACTCACATCCTATCAAAGGATGCTAGAAATAGAGCAAATTAAAGCAAAACTACACGAGCAACAAGCCTGGGAGCAAACTTTAAAAAATACGCTGCATAAATTCTGGAAATGTGCCGAACTTATAGATCTGCTGCCGATTATCTTAGGCGATATCCAACAGCTTTTAAAAGTTGACAATATTATCTTTTGGGAAGCAGAAAATAAACTCTTAATTGAATCGATTTCTGCCAGCGATCGCTCCACAACGCAGATGAAAACCTCGATCGATAATTTATTCTCGGAAACTAAACATATTCTTCAAAATCGACAAGAAACAATCATCGCCGTTGACGCTTTTAACCAAATTGAATTATCTTCAACCGTCGTGACACAATTAGCCGAATTAAACATTAAAGCTTTACTCATCGCACCTATAATTATGCAAAAACAGGTTGGCGGTTTGCTATGCGCTTATCATTCTCTTAATCTCCACCAATGGAAAAACTCAGAATTTGAGCAATTTTCAGACATAGCGAAATTACTATCAATTGCTAGATCGAGGGAACAAAACTAACAGCAATCTCTTTTAAACCCAGTAGTTATTTGAGAAATCCAACCTACATAATTAGTTTGAACCCGTTTAAATCCTATATCTTGCATCCAAGTATCGATACTTTCTGCTGCATAAACTTGAGAATAAGGTTCGCGAAATAATTTAATTAACCAATTGCTATGACGCAATCTTTTTTGATTACCATCTAAAATAATTACTTGCCCCCCAGGTTTTAGTAACCTCAAACATTCTTGTAAAATTGCTTGAGAAATATGCACTGGCGTTTCATGAAAGAGAAAAGCAACTGAGATTAGATCGAACTCAGCTTCTGGGAAATTTGTAGCTTCAGCCAATCCATGTTGCCAAGAAATAGGCAAATTTACTTTTTTTGCTTTAGATTCAGCCATTAATAACATATAAGGCGATATATCTAAACCAATTACTTCTGCTTTGGGAAATGCTTGTTTTAAGATTAGAGTCGAACTACCCGTACCACAACCGAGATCGAGAATTCTTTGAGGTTTATTTTTAATCTTCGAGATTGCCTGTTGACGTAGTTTTGTTTCATTAGGTGGTGCAGCAAACCGAGTTACGGCATCATAAGTTACAGGCGCGATCGCGTTTAAATATCCACCTTCGATTCCATGAAAATCTTTACTAATATAATATTCGGGATAAGTAAAATCGGTAGGCAAAAAGCGATGTATCGCCTCTTCCCAATCGAGGGTATCATATAGTCTGAGGTTATCTTTCCCGATAAATAGTCCTACAAGTGACCTCAAACAAGATAACAAAATCGGATTATTGTCGATCGCCACAATTATTAATTAAACAATGAAGCAAAAATTATTTTCTCTAATTAAAATAACATCTACTATTTTAATTACCTGCGCTTTAGGGTTAGAAATTTGGCAGATTTATTTACGGTTAACTAACGTTTCTTTCCCCGAGCGACTCTATCCTGTTTGGTGGTTAGCTAGTGTGGCTTTAATAGGACATCTAGTTGAAGGGGCGATCGCTGCTTGGCAAGCTAATGCCTGTCATAAAAATTTTATAACCTATGGCATTTATACTTTTTTTGTAGGGTTTGTTGGCTTGTTGGAATTACAAGAAATCGCCTCTAATCCCGAAAAATAAGATTAATCGATTTCTCTGAATATTCAAGAATTACCGATCGAACAACTTGCGACGCGATCGCTTCTGGAGAGATTGAAGTTGGTCTTCCTAGACTAGATTTAATAGTTAAGAGGACTTCTATGTCTCTTTCTCGCTATTGACATCAAGATTTTTAACTTAGTGTTATTCGATATCTATAATATCTGCAACTAAATTTGTTTGCTGCTCGATATCTTTACGCATTGTTCTACCAACTTTTCTCTTTACTACAAAGATAGCTCTCGAAGGAAGTATTTCTGTTGTTTTTACTTCTTCTGTTTTTTCTATCGGGTTGAAATGAATGTTAAAAGTTGAAGTTTTTTTCTGAGAAAGTAGCCCTAAGAGACCAAAAGCAATAACTGCACCTACATCAGTTTTCTTTTTTTCGGAATAAGAGAAAGATTCGATCGCCTTAATAGGAAAAGCTATTTCTTTAGTATCTTTAGCTCCATCTAAAACATTTATTCCTTTCCCTGTTTCCACATAAAATGTTAGTAATTGTTCTGTCAGTAAAACTTTCAAAATAGTTACGGCAGCAACCGCAACTAGTATTTCATCATTTCTCTCGTCTAGTTCGGCGATAGCGATCGCGATAAACGACTAAAGCTGTCTGGCTAAATAACTGCTATAAAACTGAAACTGTCTAATTGTGTCGATCGCGATTCTCTTTCTCTAGAATATAACCAAGGTCTAAAAAGTCTTTGTTTAGCGACTTAAATTATTTTTTAAATACCCAGGCAAAATTATTTGTATATTTTGCTAGCTGGCACGCTTTGAGCTTCTTAGCTGACGGGATAATGTCTAGATCTTCACCCTCTATTTGCTCCTTATTACTCATTACTCATTACTTATTACTCCGTCCCTTCACTAACATTTTAAAAGAAGTTGGAGGCGCGATGGTCAAGCCCCGACGTACTGGTAACATGGGGCGTTTGCTAATTAATTCCAATTGAAAGCGAGACAAAATTGTAGTCGTAACTAATTTCATTTCTAACAAAGCTAAAGCCGAGCCAATGCAGCGACGATTTCCACCACCAAAAGGGATATATTCGTAAGCAGAATAATTTTTTTCTAAAAATCTAGCTGGATTAAATTGCTTGGGATTTGGGTATAAATCTTCTCGATGATGAAGGGAATAAATAGAAATCATCAACGAAGTGTTAGACGGAAACTCGCATTCCCTAATAGACATCGGTTGATTGAGAATACGAGCGAAAGTTCCCGCAGCAATTGGATAAATTCGCAGGGTTTCTAAAATTACTGCGTTTAAATAGGGTAGATTATTTACTGCTTTGTAATCATGATTTTCTGGTAAAGAATTTAACTCAAATAGTAGCTTTTCTCTTATTTCTGGTAAATAATGAATCCAATAAAATAGCCAAGCTAAAGCCGAAGCAGTAGTTTCATGTCCAGCAAACAGTAAGGTTATTAATTCATCGTGTAACTCTTCATCAGTCATACCTTCGCCATTTTCGTCTTTGGCTAGAAGGAGTAAATTTAGAATATTTTGCCCTTCTAATTTTCCTAGAGCTAATAACTCGCGCTTTTCTCGTATTTCGGTTAAAATCAACGCTTTGACCTCCGATCTTAACCGCACAAAGCGTCCCCAAGGACTAAATTTTCCCCAGTCTTTTTGTAGCCAAGGGAAAAATATAATACTCGAACTTAAAGGTGTATTAAAAATGTCTAAAAGGGAAGTTAATAATTCTCGTAGACGCTCGTATCTTTCCCCCGAATCAATACCAAATACTACAGTTAAAATTACTCGCATAGTAATTTCTTGCATCAGCGATCGCACTTTAAAAGATTGTTTCGGCTGCCAGCGATCGCTTACTTTCTCGGTTATCTCAACGATTTTTTGACTACATTCTTGCAAAGATTCGCCATGAAAAGGAGGCATTAATAAGCGTCGGCGATTTTTGTGGGCTTGACCATCCAATAGAAGTAAAGAATTATCCCCTACTAAGAAATTTAAGTTTTTATTGGCTCTGCCTACCTCAAATTTATCGGGAGAAGCGGTAAAAATTTCTTCGATCGCTTTGGGATGACTAGTCATTAGTGTTGGTGGCGCATTTTTAAAGGTAACTTGATAAAAATCACCATACTGCTGTGTCCGTTTTTCCATGAAATCTAACGGAGCTAAAATCGCCCGAATTATACGAATAGTTCGGATTATCCCAGAGGTACTTTTGACTGTTGGTACTGCTTTCATTACTACAAGCTTTAATTATTTTTTTGCTCGTTGCGCCCGATTTAGGACTGCTTATTTTTATCTGATCCTAGATCTGCTGTTATATTTTACTCATAATCTTTATTCAAAATCTCACTCTAGCTTTAATCGAAATCTGGAGCATTTTTTTTTTATTTCGAGTAACTATATATTTTCGTGGCGTTGCGATCGATTATGAATAATCAACCCTCAACCATTAATCCCGTAGTTGAAATAAATAATCTAGATCATTTTTTTGGGGAAGGAAAGTTACGCAAACAAATATTATTTGAGATCGATCTAACTCTCAAAGCAGGGGAAGTAGTAATTATGAAAGGGCCTTCTGGTTCTGGTAAAACTACCTTATTGACTTTAATGGGAGGATTGCGATCGCCACAAACAGGCAGTTTGAAAGTTTTGGGACAACAATTAGTTAAAGCAAAGAAAAGAAAGCTGGTTACGATTAGAAAAAATATCGGTTATATCTTCCAATCTCATAATTTATTAGAATCCCTGACAGCCAGACAAAATGTGCAGATGTCTTTGGAGTTACACCAAGGAATTTCTCCTTTAGAAATCAAAGAAAAATCGATCGCTATCCTCGAAGAAGTAGGCTTAGGAGAACATATTAATTACCATCCCCATAACTTATCGGGAGGACAAAAGCAAAGAGTAGCGATCGCTCGTGCCTTAGTTTCTCATCCTAAACTAGTATTAGCAGACGAACCCACCGCAGCTTTAGATAGTAAATCGGGTCGTGGGGTCGTAGAATTAATGCAGAAACTCGCTAGAGAGCAAGGTTGTACTATCCTTATTGTTACCCATGATAATCGCATTTTAGATGTAGCCGATCGCTTGGTAGAATTAGAAGACGGCAGAATTCTTAAAGATGAAGTAGGTAGAGTTTTAATTTAGATATCGTTTTTGGGTTATAGAAAAATGAGGTTTGAGCCTGTTTCGTCGGACAATAATTAATAAGATCGGTTATTACAATCTTGATAATCGATCTTATTAATTACAATGATAGGTGAAATATAAATTTTGTTTTTCATTACTGTTCACTTATTTATCTCAGGTATAAGAATACTTATGGCTGATGCCGTTGTAATTAAAAATCTCAAAAAAAGTTATGGGGATGTACCCGCAGTAAAAGATATCTCCTTTACTGTAAAACAGGGAGAAATTTTTGGTTTACTTGGCCCTAATGGTGCGGGAAAAACTACGACCATTCGTTGTTTATGTACTCTGGCTCAACCAGATGACGGCAAGATCTTAGTTGGCGGGGTTTCCGCGATCGATAGTCCTAAAGCTGCCAGACAAAGATTGGGTTATGTAGCTCAAGAAGTTGCTATAGACAAAGTCCTAACAGGAAAAGAATTACTCCAACTACAAGCTGCACTATACCATTTACCTAAAGCAGCAGCCAAGAAAAGAATCGAACAATTGATAGAAGTTTTAGGTTTAGAAGATTACGCCAACAAACAAGCTGGTACTTACTCTGGTGGTATTCGTAAACGATTCGATTTAGCTGCGGGATTATTACATCAACCAGAAGTTTTAGTATTAGATGAGCCTACTGTCGGTTTGGATATCGAAAGCCGTCGCGTTGTTTGGGAGTTTCTGCGAAGGTTAAAAGAAGCAGGAACAACAGTATTTATTACTAGTCATTACCTCGAAGAAATTGATGCTTTGTCCGATAGTTTGGCAATTATCGACAAAGGAGTAGTAATTGCCGAAGGTACGCCCTCCCAGTTAAAAGATAAAATAGGAGGCGATCGCGTTACCCTCCGTATTCAAGAATTTACTTCTGCCGAAGAAGCGGAAAAAGCACAACAGTTGTTATCTTCTTTGCCTTTTGTGGAAGAAATAATTATCAATACTGCTCAAAACAACTCTCTCAATTTAATCGTAGAAGCAGGAAGCAACTGTTTGAGTAAAATCGAACATTCTTTAACTGAAGCAAATCTACCTATTTTTAGTTTGGCTCAATCTCGTCCTAGTCTTGACGATGTCTATCTAGCAGCCACAGGGCAAACTTTGATGGATGCAGAATTAGCTGCTGCTAGCAGTAGAGATTTAAAAAAAGAGAAAAAACAACAAATGAAGTAAATTCGTTAATGATTGATGGCTGACAGTTAATCGTTAATTGCTTCTGTATATCCTCGATCTTAATAATTTAGTTAATTTAGACAAATTTTATGACTCAACTAACTACATCCTCAAAAATTCAAGCAACATTAGCACCATTACCCCAGACAAATCAAACAATCGATAATAAGAATAATTTAGGAAATTTTGTTCAAGAAACATTAGCCTTAACTAAACGTCTATTTATTCAACTGCAACGTCGTCCTTCCACTTTAATGGCAGGAGTAATTCAACCCTTTATGTGGTTAATTTTGTTTGGAGCATTATTTAGCAAAGCCCCCCAAGGCTTATTTGGTAACGATCTTAGCTATGCTAAGTTTCTCGCTCCAGGTATCATTGTCTTTACGGCATTTTCGGGTGCGCTTAATGCAGGACTGCCAGTCATGTTCGATCGAGAATTTGGTTTTCTCAATCGTTTACTAGTTGCCCCTTTAACTTCCCGCTATTCGATCGTTGCAGCTTCTACCATTTATATAATCACCTTGGCATTTGTGCAGACAGCAGTAATTGTAGGTGCTAGTGCCTTTTTAGATGCTGGTTTACCAGGAATTGCTGGTTTAAGTGCGATCGCCTTAATTGTGCTACTAATTGTTTTAGGTGTAACCGCTTTAAGTCTGGGGTTAGCCTTTGCTTTACCAGGACATATCGAACTAATTGCCGTTATCTTTGTAACTAACTTACCTTTACTTTTTGCCAGTACTGCTCTAGCACCGTTAGATTTTATGGCTGGTTGGTTACAAATAATTGCTAGTTTGAACCCTCTTACTTACGCGATCGAACCAATTCGCTATCTATATCTTAATAGTGATTGGACAATAGGCAGTATTGTTATGAATACCCCTTGGGTTGATGTTAGTTTTGGCGGTGTTATCTTAGTGTTGTTAGCATTTGATGCTTTAGTTTTATTAGCGATTCAACCTTTATTACGTCGTCGTTTCGCTTAAAAACCGAATTTATTCACGTTGTTATCGGTAAAACCTATGTCCATTAAAAACCCACTTTGGCAATTGAGTCTCAGTCTTAGTCTAGGAATAACTCTAAGCCTACTATCAGGTTGGAAGGTAAATACTTTAGCTCAATATCAAGCACCAGAAGACGATGGTTTTCAATCCAATGAACAAGATAGTTTGTTGGGCGGACAGTCTAATGGCTTTAATCCAATAGACTTAATTCATCGTGCCAATCTTAGTAATGGTCGTAGTTTAGAAGAGTTTAACAGTGAATCGGAAACTAATATCAAAGATTCTGCTTCGGAGTTTAAACGTCTACAACAAGAAAGACTAAGACAACAACAATCATCTCCTAACTCTGGAGAATTTGTTCCAGAAAACCAATAAAGGAGCGAAGCTCCAGCTATAAGCTATAAGCTCTAAGTTCTACAGCTTACAGCTTTAAAAACTAAAATTTTCCAATTTAGCGGGGGTCACGGGATCCCGCTATTCTTGGAAGCTCAAAGCTCGGAAGCTCAAAGCTTTTTGATAAATTAAATCAAAATAATTCATTTAAAGTGGGGTAACTTATTACTCCACTTTTTTTATTTATTTTCGAGTGTAATCTTCTTCTGTCACTCTTTAAAATAGACTTCTTGCATAATTTATTCACAATAAGCTAATCTCGGTATAATCCCTAGTTTGACACATTTTTTTGATACATAGTCAATCGAAGGAATAAAATTATAAATTATTTTTGACTCAAGAGGTCTATTTTGCCGATACCCAATCTATATTTGAACACCGAGGTACTATATAATAGTAATCTAAGTCAATTAGAATCATCAGCCACGAGTCAAGCACCAGATTCAGTTTATCAATTATCAGAGGTCAAGAATTCTGACTGGGCATATCAGGCTTGGCAGACTTTAGCCGAGCGTTATGATTGTCCTACTAATAATTTCCATCTGAACAAATCAGATAATCGTTCTCTATCTCGTGCTGAATTTGTTTTTGCCTTACATACTTGTTTTAATCAGTTTTTAAGTAAATTAAACCAAGTAGAATCAACGGTTGCTGCTGCCGATCTCAGAATCTGGCAAAGACTCAAAGCAGATTTTGCCACTGAATTAGCAAGCCTAGACAATAGTAAAATTGAGAATCTAGCAACTCGTACCCAGTCACTACAGGAAAATCTCTTTTCTCCCACCACCAAACTCAAGGGTGAAGTACTGTTTCAGTTAGTTGATAGTTTTGGGAATAGTACCGATCGCAATCGAGATGAGACTCAAACTGTGTTTGGTAGTCGCACCAAATTAAATTTCGTTACTAGTTTTTATGGCAGTGATGTACTTAAGACAGAGATTAGCACTAGTAATCTTGGCAAATTAGACCGCATCACAGATACAGTCATGACTCGTCTTGCGTCTGAAGGCGACGATGAAAGGAAATTTAGTATGAAAGTAAATTATCGTTTTCTTTTAGACGAGCGTACTTCTATCGGTGTTGGCACCTCAGGTAATGGAATTCAAAAAGCAGCAGAGATCTTAAATCCTTTGTCTAGTAGCGGTCGAGGTGCAATTTCTCGCTTTGGACGCAGAGATCCTGCTACTTTAAGAGGTGTTGGTAGTGCGGGTATTACTATTCAGCATGAATTTAGCGATTACCTTCAGGGAAATATCGGCTACTCTACTGGAAATGCTGAGTCTCCTGATCAAGGACTGTTTAATGCTTCTTATAGTGCGATCGCTCAGATAGTAGTCGAACCCGATAATCATCTAGAGTTAGCTTTTGCTTATACTCATAAGTATCAAGAACAAGATGATATCAATCTAATGGGTGATACGGGCAGTGAAAACGCCAATAACCCTTTCGGCGATAATGCTACCTCGGCTGATAATTGGGGATTACAGTTTAATTGGTATCTCAGCAATCGCTTTAAGTTCGGTGGTTGGTTCGGTTATACTCAAGCGGAGAAAAAACAAGGGAATAGTCAAAATGCCACGCTCCTTAATGGAGCTTTGAATTTTACTTTTCCCGATCTTGGCCATGAAGGTAATGTTGGTGGTGTTATTGTAGGTATTCCTCCCCTTGTAACCGCTCACGACGATCCCGTCTTTGAAGACGAAAAAACTTCTTGGCACATTGAAGCCTTATACAAAATTCAAGTTTCAGACAATATTGAAGTTACGCCTGGCTTTTTCCTCGTGACTGACCCCAATCATGAAGATAATGACCCAATTTTTATAGGGACAATTAGGTCTCGATTCGATTTTTAGATCAAAAAAATTATCTTTGAGGGATTTAAGATGGAAAATATCAAAAAAATAAAGGAAAAAAGCTTTAAAATATTTAAATTTACAGTTTTTACGACAACTGCTGCTTTTTTAGTGTCAAATTTAACAGCTTTGATAATAGTCACTTTAATGAAACTTGATTGTTACATAGTATTAAAAGTAATTAAATACAGACAATTTCAAAAGCATATACAAAATCGAGAATCTTCTGCCCCCTCACTCCTCGATCGGGATTTTTCATTTTCTCAAGAAAATAAGAGTAACTAAGAGCGGAGTCCTGCCGATCTTATTATTTAAAAATAATTTTGCAAGTAGGGTATTCCCCACGTAACCCGAACAGTAATCTAAATATCATTACATAGTCAAAAGATTGTCATTGAAAAGTCATAACTGCTATTTAAATTAAAAATAACGATATAAAGCTAAGTAAAAAATTAAACTTCTAAATCTGCGTTAAACAGATTTACTCAACTCTAACAATATTGAAATCAAACCATATTTATTTTTAATCAAAGCAGTAATTAGAGCTTCTAGGAAATGAAACAATCTAATCTCTGGAAAAAAGCAACAACTTCTTTATCTTTAGTACTACTAGGTGGCGGTGTAGCTTTAGGTGGTAATTATCTGATTAACAGTCCTCAAAGCATTGCACAAATGCAAAACGACGATCGAGCTTCTATTCTTGAGGAAGATAAGTTAACCACAGAAACTACTCAAACAGCGATCGCCATACCCCAAAACTATGTTAGTGATGTAGTGCAAAGAGTCGGTGATTCGGTAGTGCGGATTGATGCCTCGCGCACCGTTGCTACTAATGTTCCGCCTATGTTTAATGACCCCTTCTTTCGTCAATTCTTCGGCTCTCGTATCCCCGATTTTCCCGACGAACAAATCCAAAGAGGCATGGGATCTGGTTTTATAGTGAGTTCCGATGGTTTAATTCTCACTAATTCCCATGTTGTAGAAGGGAGCGATAAAGTTAATGTAACTCTCAAAGACGGACGGACTTTTGCAGGGGAAGTAATGGGAACAGACCCTTTAAGCGATGTGGCAGTAATCAAAATTGAAACCGAAGATTTACCCGCCGTCACATTAGCTGATTCAGAGCAATTACAGCCTGGAGAATGGGCGATCGCGATTGGTAATCCTTTAGGCTTAGACAATACAGTCACTACTGGTATCGTTAGTGCCACTGGCAGAAGTAGCGCACAAGTTGGTATAGCAGATAAACGAGTTAGCTTTATTCAAACCGATGCTGCCATCAATCCTGGTAACTCTGGAGGCCCTTTACTTAATGCCAAAGGTGAGGTGATTGGTATCAATACGGCAATTATTCAAAATGCCCAGGGAATTGGTTTTGCTATTCCGATAAATACTGCCAGAGATATCGCTGAAGAGTTAATTGCTAAGGGTAAAGTAGATCATCCATTTTTAGGGATTCAAATGGCTGCCATTACCCCAGAGTTAAAAGAGCAACTTAAAAGTAATAACAATGGGTTAGCAGTCAGAGAAGAAGAAGGAGTTTTAATTATGAATGTAGTTCCTAATTCTCCTGCTAATAAGGCTGGTTTAAAATCTGGCGATGTCATTCAAGCAATTGATGGCGAAAAGATTTCTAACCCCGATGAAGTTCAACAGGCGGTAGCCAAGACAGAAGTAGGGGACAATTTACCAATTCAACTACAACGAAATGGTAAAAGTTTGAATCTCAACGTAGAAGTCGGAGTTTTACCCGTACCGCAAACAGCTAACAGATAATCACAATTTTTAGTTTTCCTCACACCAGATAGGCGGTAAGTTCATTTTTATGATGCTTACCGCTTTTTTTCATTTAAAAAGTTAATGATTGCTAATGACTAAAAAACGATAACCAGCATCATAACTTTCTTGATTTCGTAACTCGCCATATTTTCGCTCCCACATACCACTTTTGAGATCTGCTTCTAATTTCTTTATACCCCATTCTTTTTCTTTTATAGGCATCTTGGCAAAAGAAGAAATACCCTGACGGACTTTAGCATCTAAATAAAGTTCTGGTCTAGCCCAACCCGCAGCAGCAAATAGGTCTATAATATCTTTAGGTAAAGGAAAAGGAATTATTTCGACAATTTTTTGTGATATTTGGCTAATTTCATCGGCAATTATCTCAATTGCTGGAAAAGTATCTTTTGTCTCTCGAATAAAATAAGGAAAATAATCGGTTAGCCAAAAAGAAGGAATTTTATTCTGTTCAAAAGCAAAAATTACGATCTTGCCATTGCCAACTATGCGATTTATTTCTTCAATAGCAGCAAGTCGATCGCTAAAGTGATGCAGTGCTAAGATAATCATCGCACCATCTACAGAATTATCTGGCAAAGGAATTTGTTCGGCTTTGGCACTCAACCAACGAATATTAGGATGAGGCATCGCCTGACTTTGCATTGTGGCAGACGGTTCAATTGCGATTACTCGATATCCTATATCTGCCATTGCCTTACTGTAATTACCAGTCCCTGCACCGATATCGGCAATTACACTTCCTACAGGTAAATCGAGTAACTTAGTTAAATACTGTAGGATTCTTCGATCTGGTTTCCTGGTATGGTTATATCCTTTGCCAATCGAATTATAAAGAACCATATTATTACTACCAGTGTTTTTATCTCTATTTAAGGATGGCACGAATAAGTCAAAACTGTTGATCTGTAAAGATTTCAAGCATTTCAAAATGATTCTAATTCCATAAAAAGCAGGAAAATTGTTGAAAAAGCTTAGAGCTATTTCAGAGGTTAGATCTCCCAATTAAAGTTGTTCAGCCAACCCTATTTAACACAAACAAGTCGATCGATCTTTTGGGCAGGAAGGGGTTTATTTTTAAAGTTAGGATATTTAGACTCAATTTGATGGGCTTTTTTGGTAATAAAATCGAAACGACGATAGGTAAGTTCTAAATCCCGAAAAATCTCTTGAGGGTCGAAAAGATGGGTTTTAGGTAGCTCTTTCCCCATTTCTTTGAGAACTAACCCTACTGGTATCTTAATTTCTGCCTCAAGCTGAAGATATCGGGCAAAAACAGGAGCGAAAGCACTAATAATTGAGCCAATGCCACTACGAGGTTGATACCAGCCAATATAGTAAAGTCCTTTATAGTCAGCCAGAAAAGAATCTCCATAACATTCTACTACCGAGCCTCGCACTCTTTGCAGTTCTGGTGGTAAAAAGGGATAAGCTACATAATATCCAGTGGCACAGATAATTAAATCGAATTCTTCCCGACTACCATCAACAAATTCTACTGAGTAACCATCTAGATGACTTATACCTGGTTTGGGTGTAATGCGACCATGTTTGATATAGTAAGGAACTTCATTATTAATAGTCGGGTGTTTCTCAAAAATACGATGTTTGGGTTTCGGCATACCGTAATTTTCGTGTTTACCAAAAGTAAAACGGATGAGTAAATAGGTTAATAAACGTTGATACCAAGCTGGAGTTGTACCTTTCTTACTATTGTCAGCCACAGGAATACCTGCAAAAGTCTTGGGAATAAACCAAACCGACTCCCGCATACTCAATACAGATTTAGCTGCTACACGAGCAGCTTCCGCTGCGATATCACAGGCTGAGTTTCCGCCACCAATAACTAAAACTTTTTTACCCCGCAGTTGTTCTGGTTTTTTGTAATCTTTGGAATGAATAATTTCTCCTTTAAATTCCCCCTCAAATTTAGGAAAACGCTTACACCAATGATGACCATTACACATAATCACACCTTTATAGATGCGTTGTTCTCCATTAGCGAAAGTAACTTCCCAGAGGTTATTTTCGATGGGTCGCACATATGTAACCTTGCGGTTAAGCTCGATCTTATCTCGTAAAGCAAAACGATCGACAAAAGAATTCAGATAATCCAACATATTTTGCGCGCTTGGAAAATCAGGATAATCCTCTGGCATGGGGAAATTGGTAAACTGAGTAACCTTACGGGAGGAGATAATATGAGCAGTTTCGTAAACCCCATGATACCAGTTACCCCCAAGGCGATCGCTGGCATCTACCTGATCGTAAAGAATACCAGCCTCTTTAAGAGCTTGAGCTATACCCAGTCCGACAAAACCAGCACCGATAATTAATTGTTTGTGATTGGTATTTAGGATTGGTTGTGTGTTACTCTGGCTAGTCATGTAAATAGGTTTTTTTAATTGGCTGTAAATCGATCGCTCATCCAGTCCCATAATCTAGGAAAATACTGTTTGAGCAAATGAATCCTATTTGCCATCTTATCGGGAAATACGTGTAGTTGGTTACGAGCAATAGCTTTAATTGTTTTTGCCATAACCTCAGCAGGATCGGTTGCCAAATGTTCGGGGAAAGCTTTGCTATTTTGCGCTAATGTACCGTAACGCTCTGACTGTAAAATAGGAGTACGACTGAAAAAGGGGTAAACGGCGGTAACTTTAAGGTTGTAAGATTTGACTTCATTAAATAGTCCTTCACTAAAACCACGCAAACCAAATTTACTAGCCGAGTAATGAGCCATGCCTCCAAGAGCTATCCATCCTGCTAGAGAAGAAATATTAACAATATGACCTTTACCTCGATCGATCATGGCAGGAACAAACAGAGAACTCAACCGCATTGGGGATAATAAGTTGACCTGCATCAATTGCTCCCACTTAGCTGAGGGTACTTCATCCATACGACCAAATAAACCGATACCAGCATTGTTAATTAAAATGTCGATGGGTATATTTAACGCCTGAACTCGATGGTAAAGATGTTCGCAGCCTTCGCGGTGAGCTAGATCGCTCTCAATACAAGCAATTATTTCTCCTGTAGTTATTTCGGCGGTTATTGTTGCAGCCAGCTTATCTAAATTATTGCGATCGATATCTGTCAGAATTAAACGGCTACCCGCTTGCAATAACTGGCGTGTAAGTTCTTGTCCAAATCCTCCTGTTGCTCCAGTAAGAACAACTACAGCTTGATTTAAATCTGTCATAAATAATGCCTTAGAACGTAGAAACTGCGATTTTTTAACTCCCAGAGGAAAATAATTCGATTATGTAGTAAAAATGTCGATCGAGTAAGAAAATTAAATAGATAAGAAATTATTGTTATAAATAGTTATTTAGAGAATTATTGAATCAAAGCTTATTAATCTTTAATTTTACTCTAAATCCTGTACTATAAACTGAAATATCGCATAAAAATCTTTTATTTTCACTAAAAAAACAAAAAAATGAAAATAATAAATCTAATTAACAATATTGGGATAAAATCGCTTCATATTTGGCTTACATCCTTATTATTTAGTGTTATAATCCCTTCGCAGTCAGCCAAAGCAGCAACCATCGAGCTATTTTTTGATGCTTTTATTCCTGATGCCAGAGCCATTAATTCTGCTGCTGATGTCCTACCGCCTTTTTACACTTCATTTATTGGTGACGATCGCGGATTCGATATTCTAGCAACTCAAAAGGGTTACAAAAAAATATGACAAAGTAGGACAGTCGCGGAAGGGGGCTTTTACATCAAGTTTTTGATTAAGGTACATTGACCAAGGTTTATTGAAGCCCCCTTCGCGGACAAATTGCCCCTCTTT
>JBFRWK010000071.1:0-4879 GCA_051439545.1 Xenococcaceae cyanobacterium
AACTAGTAGTGGGGGATATCGTGCGGTTGGAAGCAGGAAATTTAGTGCCAGCGGATATTCGCTTGCTGGAGACGGCAAACCTGAGAACCCAAGAAGCTTCCCTCACGGGAGAATCCGAGCCTGTGGATAAAATAGCCTCTGCCCTCATCGGCAACAATTTACCCATTGGCGATCGCTACAATATGGCTTACATGGGAACTATGGTAGTCTACGGGCGCGGTAAGGGGATTGTCACGGCAACGGGGATGAATACGGAATTGGGTCAAATTGCCAAGATGCTGCAAACAGTATCTTCTGGTTTAACCCCTCTTCAGCAACGCTTGGAACAACTGGGAAAGGGTTTGGTAAATGCGACTTTAATCTTAGTATTCATTATCTTTATTTTAGGTTTGTTGCGGGGAGAAGAACTCCAGTTAATGTTTCTGACAGCAGTCAGTATCGCCGTAGCAGCCGTACCTGAAGGATTGCCAGCAGTAGTGACCATTGCCCTAGCTCTAGGTTCACAACGAATGTTAAAACGGGGAGCATTAATCCGCCAGCTACCTGCGGTGGAAACCCTGGGATCGGTAACTACTATCTGCTCTGATAAAACGGGTACTTTGACAGAAAATCGCATGACAGTTTCGGTTCTCGATGTTGTCGGTCGTCGCTTAGAACTCACCTCTTATCTACCCAAAGCTTTTCCTTGGCTAGATGTCAGGGAAGAAATACCGCAGAATCTTCTCAACGACCAGCCAGAACTCGCACTACTCTTAACTGGCAGTTCTTTATGTAACGATGCTCAACTAGAAGCGATCCCAGAGCGTTCCTACTGTTATCAGATTGTGGGAGAACCCACTGAAGGAGCTTTAGTTATGGCATCTGCTCGTCTGGGGCTGTGGAAAGCAGAATTAGAGTCTTTTTTCCCGCGAGTCGCTGAAGTTCCTTTTGATGCCCAACGCAAATGCATGACTACAATCCACCAGTTTCCCCTAAGTTCGTCTCAACTGCCTTCATCTTTGCAAATTCCCTGGCAGTGGTATCGACAGATGGGCAAGTTGCCTTATGTTGGCTTTACTAAAGGGGCAGTGGATAGTTTGCTAGAGATTTGTACTGAAGTTTGGGTAAACGATCGCCCTGAAGTCCTCACTGAGGTGTGGCGCGACTATATTATCACGACTAACAATGAACTAGCCCAACAAGGAACTCGCGTCCTGGGAGTAGCTTTTCGACCGGGTTTATCTGCTCAAATTGATGGGGGCAAGACCTGGGAGAGAGACTTGATTTTTATCGGCTTGGTAGGCATGAGCGATCCAGTGCGGAAGGAAGTTCAAGATGCAGTCCAAACTTGCATTAATGCGGGAATTCGTCCCGTCATGATTACTGGGGATCATCCTCTGACTGCTCGATATATCGCCCGCAAGTTGGGGATTGCTAGTGATGGAAAAATTTTGACGGGGCAAGACTTGGCTAATTTATCCCTTGGGGAATTGGAAAAACAAGTCGAAGCGGTATCGGTTTACGCGCGGGTCACTCCAGAACATAAACTGAATATCGTGCGAGCCTTGCAGCATCGAGGACAGATCGTAGCCATGACTGGGGATGGAGTTAACGATGCCCCAGCTTTAAAACAGGCGGATATCGGTGTAGCGATGGGGATTACTGGTACTGATGTAGCCAAAGAAGCAGCGGATATGGCTCTTCTCGATGATAACTTCGCTACCATTGTCGCTGCGGTCAAGCAAGGGCGAATCATTTATGACAATATCCGCAAGTTTATTAAATATATGCTCAGTAGTAATACGGGGGAAATCTGGGTGATGCTAGTAGCTCCTTTTTTAGGAATGCCGTTACCGTTGCTGCCACTCCAGATTCTGTGGATCAACCTGACCACAGACGGTTTACCTGCCCTGGCTTTAGGGGTAGAGCCAGCGGAACGCCATGTCATGAGTCGTCCTCCTTACTCTCCCAAGGAGAAAATTTTTAGCCGAGGTCTGGGCTGGAATATTATCTGGGTAGGCATTCTCATGGGTCTGGTTTCCTTGGGTACGGGTTACTGGTATTGGCTTCATAACCATCCTGGTTGGCAAACCATCATTTTTACTGTTCTGACCCTATCCCAGATGGGAAATGCTTTAGCCATTCGCTCCGAACGGAACTCCCTTTTCCAAATTGGCTTATTTTCCAACAAACCGCTTTTGGGAGCAGTAACCTTAACTTTAGGCTTGCAACTAGCAGTAATTTATGTTCCCCTATTACAGCAACTTTTCCACACCATAGCTCTTTCTTTAGGAGAACTAATTGTTTGTCTGGTTCTAAGTACAGTCGTTTTTTGGGGTGTAGAGTTAGAAAAGTGGCTGTTCCGCCGTCGTCTATGGTATAAAAATTTATCACTGATTAATTAAATGAGATACAACCAAAGCTTTTTTTAATTCTTTAATTAATCTGTGTGCTTGATTTTGATAAAGCCAAACAGGAAGAGTTTGGGGTAGATTATTCATCGTTTTTCTCGCTAAAGTTAAGCTGTAACCCGTAATTCTGGCGATCGCATTTGCTCCTTCAAAGATAGCATCGCTGATTAAAGCTCTTTCGATTCTGATTTGGTATTGTTTAGCTTCCAAGTTCAAGATTCCTTGGGATTTAACTGACGGATGGAGATCGCTGTTTCTACATTCACGCGCTCGTCTGTGGTGACAATTAACACAGCGCGACACTTCTGGATCTTGGCTCGATTCAAAATATCGCTGTGGCGACAAGTCTGAGACAGATTTGAGACTTTTTATCTTTACGCTATTTCCCTTATCTTAGTGCCATTCGTTATTGATACTGACACATAACTCAAGACTTACCGTTTAATCCGTGTATTCCCTATTCAGAATTTAATTCAGATGATGTTAAAAAGAAAAAATAATTAGCCATCGATATAATTCTCTAGCTTTAGAGAGTGGATATCATCTTACTTAATAGAGAAGCCTAAAGTATCAATACTATTAGTACAATTTGCCAAGTTTATAGAATTATGAATAAATTTCAATTTATTGTACTAGTGACAACTCTTACTTTTGCTACGATTTCACATCGAGCTTTTGTGGGATTAAGCAGTCTGAGAGATGGTAACTCTTTACTTCTTCTAAGTGAGAAATCTGAAGATGTACCATGTCCCGTTGCCACAAGAGGTATGGCTGCTTGGGTTTCATCTCGTAGTTCCAAGAGTGTAGCCAGGGTGAAAGTCCGCCCCGTCAAAAATCAGAAAGCTACGAGGAGTCAATTTGCTGGCACGGCATTCTTCTTCAGTGAAAATCTACTCGTTACTAACTATCACGTTATTAAGAATACGGAAGGTTTCTCAATAGTATTAGAAGATGGTCGTGAATTAGAAGGGATACTTAAAGGATACGACGCTGATTCTGACCTAGCAGTTATCCATGTCGAAGGCAATAATTTACCTCCTGGACTTGTAATTGCGAATACTGTTGTGCTTGGGGAACCTATAGTTGGTATAGGTTATCCACTAGGACTTCAGCAGAGCATTACTCAAGGTATAGTAAGTGGAGTTAACGTAGACAGTTCATTCGTATTAGAAGATCGCTCCGTACGACTACTTCAGATTGATGCCTCGATTAACCAAGGCAATTCTGGGGGTCCATTATTCAACTGTCTTGGTGAAGTTGTGGGAGTAAACATGGCAATTCATCCTTCTGGAGAAGGTATTGCCTGGTCAATTTCAGCCGAAGAGATTCATCATATAATTCCTTTAATTGCTCAAGGTAAAAAGGTACCAAGGGGCTATCTAGATATAGGTTTATCTAAGGTTCCTCAGAAACAAAGAGAGTTTCTTAATAAGCTTAAGATCATACCAGCGTCAAATATTGGTGTTTATGTTTCCAGTGTGAGTTTGGAAGAATATTCTGCTCAGCAGAGATTAAAGAAAGGAGATATTATTCTATCTCTTGCTGGAACTGAGGTGAAACAACCCCGTCAGTTTTTTCGACTTTTGGCTCAGCGAAACCCTAAAGAAATAGTGACACTTTCAATTCTGCGGGGAACTACAGTTATGGATCTTGAGGTTGTCCTCGATGAACTTCCTTCAAAATAAGAATAGACCTCTTGCATAAGTCTCCAAAATCCTGGTTGAGTGGAGGCAGGAGGCAGGAGGCAGAAGGCAGAAGCTACTAGTTTTGATTTTGAATTTATTTTTGCAAGAGGTCTAATGTAAAAGATACATTAAAACTCTTAGAGAGAATTTATAAACAGAGTAAATATGATCGAGTAAGGCAGAGAACTCACTGTATTTTACTCAGTTATCAAAGGTATAAAATATCAATAAGTCAACAGAGTTAATGGAAGTATTTAGAGTCAGCCGTAACACAATTTATAATTGGCTAATTAAATAGAAATGATGTTGCGCCAATAGTGCGGAAAGAGGAATGCAAATCTAGATTATTTTGCCCTCAGTTGTTAAATTAGTGATTTATAAATTTTTTAATAGAGCGAAATTCCTCGATCCGACTGATGTGGACTTGTCCTTGTTGGTTGGTTTGCCAGACTTGTCCTCCACCTACATCCAAACAAGTTAACCAGCCTCCGCCACAAGCCCAGGTATCTATACAGATGGCGTAACCGAGGTGGATTGGTTTACCGCTTTTTTGACTGGTATGTCCACAGATCATTGTTTTCCCAGAATAGTGAGGAGAAGGGTTAGTAAACTTTTGCCAAAATAGATACTCCTCTGGTTGTTGGGTCAAGGGAAGTTTGGGATCGAGATTGGCATGGACAAAGATATGCTGTTCGGTTTCCCAACTATTTAAACAGGTATGTTCCAAAAATTCCCAGTGACTATCGGGAATATTATCTAAACTAAGTTCTCTACCAGGTAAACTATAGGAAATTAAGGTTTCAA
>JBFRWK010000072.1:0-2869 GCA_051439545.1 Xenococcaceae cyanobacterium
AATTTGTGGATAAGAGCAATAATTCGCTAGTTGCGATCGCTAATTAGTTTGACTCTTTTTAGAAGGTACTCAAATCGCTCAACAGTAAATCATCACTGCTTTTCGATTACTGAATCGGTGTTCTAGAGAAGGGTGCGCCTATATCTCTGGTCAAAGAAACTTTGGGACATAGCAGTGTGGCTATTACCTCTCGCTATCTTCATGTCCGACCCGACCAGAGTAGTAGCTTGTTCCTTTAAATAATTGCCCTACCAGATCTGATTGTTTTTAAGCACTTGCTCTTATACTTGGCTCTTGTGGTAAAAATACCGCAGGAGATAGGTTAAAAAATTGAGCTAATTCTTGAATATGACGCACAGTTAACTGTCGTTTTCCATTTAAAACATCAGAAACAATAGACTCAGTTTTAAATATAGGTACGAGGTCTTTTTGACGTAGCTGTCTTTCAGCAATTAAAACTCTTAATAGTTCTACACCATAAATATCGGGGATTGGTTCACTTTTTTGTTCATACTCAAACACTAATGTTCCCAAAACATTGAGATAATCTGATTCTTCTGGACTTAGCTTACCCCGATCTAGCAACCCATCTATAACAACTTGAGTAGCTTCTAATTCTTCATCCGACGTAATAGTACGAGGCGGAAATTGTTGTAGTAATTGAATATATTTGTCAGTCATAAAAAGTTGGACTTCACTTAAAAAAAAACTAGAAGAGAATGAACGCAAAATATAAATTGAGATAATAGAGCTATTTATAATCAACACGGACAGAGCGAGCCTCGCCAGTCTTGTCCTCCTAAAAATAGGCTATTAGTTACTGAAACCATTCATCTTTTTTCCAATCTTCTTTGTCATATTCAGCATGGGTTAGGACAAACCGAACAAAAACTTTACTTAGTTTGTAATCAACATAAGCAATTAAGCGAAAATTGTTACCTCCAATGTTAAATACAACGAAGTTTTTGACCCGATCTGCTGAAGGAAAAGTTTGGCGAATATCGTTAAAACACTGCCACCGATGTTGTGTAGTTAGTTTATACCAATATTTTAAACTTACTTCCGCAGTAGGATGATTGAGCCAAAATTGCTTGAGCTTTCTAATTGAGATGACGTGCATTCAGTTTCCTTATCTTGTTGACATTCATAGGCTTCATCTCCAAAGCGCAGTTTTAAGCTCGTCTTCTCAACTTAGCAAATTGCGAAGTTAAAAGTCAAGACAGTGAGGCATCAACGCTCACCAGAAGCGATCGCTGCTAGGTGGTCATTGATATATTGATTTTTAATTCAAAGAGTAGGGTAACGAGCTAATGCTTCATCTGCCAAAGAGTCTAAATAATTTTGGTTGTGCCGTAGTTCAAAACTATTATTATCTCCTTTTTCTTGATTGCACCGCCAACACACAGCCTCTAGGTTGTCATAATCAAACATTTTTTCAGGACAGCGAGCTTTGTTAATTTTATGATCTAAGGTTACATAGTTTGGATGAAAAAAACTGCCGTCTTTAGTTTGGTTTATAACTTTTTTTCCGCATCGATCGATATATTCATAGCCACGCTCTTTCGCTTCTTTCCTCGAAAATGTACTATGAAAATCTTTTCCATGTACCATTTTTTGCCCACAATAAAGACAGGGTTTACCCTTGCTTTTAGCACGATATTGATTAGGAGTAATCCAACCATATTGAGGGTGATTGATTACAGCTAAATTTTGGCTAGCATTCCAAATATCACTAATTTCGCTTGCTTTATATAATGTCTTGAGCTTAGATTTACAGATTTTATTCATGGTTATTGATTAAAGCAAGGGATATTTAGCTAGAGTTTTATCGGCTAAGGAGTCTAATTTTTTTTGGTTTTGCTCCAGTTCTTCAAGAGCAAAGCGAGCTAATTGTTTAGCCTTATCTGCCTCAATAATTGACAAATCAATTGCACCTACTATCTCACCTTTATTAAGTTTGTGTTCAAACAAGCTAACTACACTTTGAGTAAGCTTACTCATTATGCTCCAAGACTTCTGGACGTTATCCCATCCTATGTTGTAATAACCTTGACTTCGAGCATCTTTTTTTTGAGATTTAGTAAAAGAGTTAAACTTTTCTGTGTTTCTTTTTTGCCATTGTCGGTAGTTTATGCCTTCAAGAATTTTCATTTCCCTTATCTTTATCAAGATTTTGTTGAATACAACTTTCTATCTCAAACCAAGTTCCATTTACAGAATTGTTAACCTATATTAATATTCAAAAATAATCAAGTTTATTTCTTCTAAATTATTTTGAGGATTATTTTTGAATATATTTTGTAATGGCAGACCAAGTTTTATATCCATGATTATTAACTATATAATCTTGAATTTGACTCAGGGTAAGCGCAAGAAAATTAAGAGTCAGATAAGTTAGACTGTAAGGGAATCGAAGCTTCGAGAACTTTGAGCAAATACCCCTCGTCCATGCTGGCTCGTCTCGATTTTTGACGGATGCTCCGCTTGAAGCTGGTTTCTTGATTGAGCAGATTAATGCTCCATCTTTTGAGTAAAGCCATGTTTTCTGGCGCATTGCCTGTACGAATACGACAGGCATCTTCCCCAAATGTTACATCCAATACCCAGTGGAGTTGGTTCTCGATCGACCAATGTTGTCGGATTACTTTTCCCAACTGTTTAGCGTCAGGTGGCAGAGAACTGAGATAGAACATCACCTCTTGGGTAGTCTTGTTCCAAAGATGGCGTGTGCGGACAACTCTAATAATGGTCTGTAGTCCAGACCATTGAGCCTCTTTGTATAAACCTCCCATTTGGTTCAGAGCCACTGCTGTAAGCTGTCTTTTTTCACGACGGTGATGGCCTGATCGGGACTTTGACAGTTTTTACC
>JBFRWK010000073.1:0-16340 GCA_051439545.1 Xenococcaceae cyanobacterium
CTTTAGCAGAAATGGCTCTCGACCAATTTTCATTGGCTAAGAGAAATAATAATATAGACAAGCCAACTGACTCTAGAGATGAGCCAGCAAAGGTAATTTCAGATTTAAGTGAGGAACAATCGGCTGAGATTGAATCAAATGGGGAAGTAAAAACATCTCCAGGGTCAGAAACAACACCAGTCAACAGAATAGACTCTGTTCTCAATGCTCATGCTCTTTATTTTGGCTGGCAAAAAGTAGTTCGACAGGGAATATTAGAGAGCAACGCTCTCATTCAAGCTAAAGTAGAGCGAGCTATTAATCTAGTTAGTAGGGGTAGCTCTTTAAAAGCAGCATTAATTGAAGCAGAAATCGATGCAGAGGTTAGTTCTTTGCTGCTAGCTATTAGCAGAGGTAATACCGAAGCATTGTCTTCACCGTCAGAGAATGTATCGGAGGTGAGAGAATAATGTGGTCGGAATCAAAGAGTAAAACTGATAGGTCGGCTTCGAGCTCTAGATTTAGAATAAAGATAGGAGAAAAGCCATGGTGGGTCATATTCTGGAGCAGGCAGAGTTGCTTGGCTTAGAGCGAAAGTCTTCGGAATAGGCGTTGATGAGCTTCCTTAAGACTAGAGGAAATGGATATGTTTAACAAAATTTTAGTGGCAATAGATCATTCAACAATGAGCAGAAAGGTCTTTAAAGCAGGTCTGTCTTTAGCGAAAGCAACAGGAGCGAGCTTGATGCTGCTGCACGTTTTATCGTCGTCAGCCAAGGATTATCCCGCACCGTTTATTTACTATGGTTTGGAATACAATCCCAGTGCTGCACCTATTTTAGAAGTCTATCAAGAGCAGTTGCAGACCTGGAAACAGGAAGGACAGAAATTTTTAAGCAAGCTGGCAGAAGAAGCCAAGCAAGCAGGAGTTAAGACTGAATTTAGGCAGGCATGGGGGGAGCCTGAGTCTTATATCTGTGACTTAGCGGCATTCTGGTCAGCAGAGTTAATCATCGTCGGCAGTAGAGGTTTAACGGGAGTAAAGGAAATGTTTCTGGGTAGTGTTAGTAATTATGTAACTCACCATGCTCCCTGTTCAGTGTTAATTGTGCGGTCAGATGCCCATCTTAATTTTCAATCATCTACCTCTAATTTTTCCTCCACACTGAAACCGTTTCCTCAGAGCTCTACCACTGTAAGCTCGATTATCCAGAGAAAGGAATTATGAGAGAGTCAAGCCTCATCCTGCTTCAGTCCTCACAAGTTCTTCAAGCTACTTTTTTATAAATGAAATGCTGAGAGAGGCTTATTTCTATAAGTAAGGCTCAAAGTTCATAAGCTGCAAGGAGACAGGAGGATAAGCATGAAAGCCGCCGACATTATGACCACAGAAGTTTTGATGATTAACAGTTCGGCAACAGTAGCCGAGGCGATCGCCTTGATGCAAAATCAAAAATTAAGTTCTCTGATTGTCGAACCTAGTGACGAAGAGGATGCTTATGGCATTGTCACGGAAACAGATATTGTTTATGGAGTTACAGCCAGAGAAAAAGACCCCGAACAAGTTAGAGTTCATCAAATAATGACTAAGCCTTGTATCGTAGTTAATCCAGATCTGAGGATCGCCAATGTCGCTCGACTATTTGCGGAAACGGGGATTCAAAAAGCACCTGTAATTAAAGATAAACTACTGGGCATCATCTCTGTAACTGATATTCTCCTGAAAATCCAAGTTACACCCCTATCTTCTAGGGATATTCTCTCACAAAGAATTGGAGAAGTTCTTTTACATACTCGTGTCTGCCACGAGCGAGAAGAACAAATAGCCCAAGAATCTAGAATTGCTTGGGATGTACTCGAAGAGCTACAAGCAGAAGACGAAGCGATGAGGGAATAGTGGAACAGACTATGCTCACTAGAAGCAAAAGTTTGAGGCAATTTTTTTCACAGATTCCTCAAGTTATTTGTTTATAACTAAGAATGATTGGGCGAGTTCTGGGCAAGCTCTTCTCTTTCGAGCAATATAGTTGTAGTATTAAAACCAAGCGAATAAGTCAGCCAAATTATGACAACAGGTGAGAAATCCAATCGAGAAACCAACTTAAGAGCTCCTCAATATTATTTCAATCGGGAATTGAGTTGGTTGGAGTTCAATAATCGGGTTTTACATGAAGCTCTAGATGCTCGTACCCCTCTGTTAGAAAGGTTGAAGTTTACGGCTATTTTTAGCTCTAATCTCGATGAATTTTTTATGATTCGGGTTTCTACGCTCAAAGAGCAGGTAGAAGCAGGAGTGGCTAAATTGACTCCCGATGGACGGACTCCGCAACAACAGCTAGAGGAACTCGAACAGAGTCTGCGACCAATGATAGCTAAACAACACGAGAACTTCGAGCAACAACTACGTCCGCAACTGGCAGCATTAGGAGTTAAGTTGTTAAACTACACTGATTTAAATCAGGAACAGAGTCTTTACTGTCAACGCTACTTCGAGCAACAGGTTTTTCCGATTCTTACCCCGTTGGCAGTAGATCCGGGACATCCTTTTCCCCATATTTCTAATCTCAGCTTCAATGTGGCAGTAGTAGTTAAAAACCCCAAAACAGAAGAAGAATGTTTTGCTAGGGTCAAAGTCCCCGATATTCTCCCCCGGTTTGTTAAATTACCCCAAGAATTGCTGTCATGGGAAGAGGGCAAGTATGTCTGGATGGGAGTACCTCTAGAACAAGTACTCGCCCATAATTTGTCTTTACTGTTTCCGGGATTAGTCATTCAAGAATACAGTTTCTTTCGCGTTACCCGAGATGCGGATTTTCCCGTCCAAGAAGATGAAGCAGATGACTTACTCTTGGCCATTCAACAGGAGATTGGAAAACGTCATTTGAAAGGATTTGCGGTCCGCCTAGAACTGCAAGTCTCGGCTTCGGCATTGGTACGAGAGACTCTGATGGGAGGGTTAAATCTAGCAGCAAGTGATGTTTATGAAATTCAAGGGCTAATGCATTTAGGAGACCGAACCTTCTCAATAAGTCTGGGAGGACTCGCCGAAAAAAACAAGAACGGACAGACCAGCTAGTCGGCATAGGCGAGTAGGCCCAGACTTCCCATCTCTATCGTTAACTGGTAAGATTTTCAGCTATGGGCATAAAACTGACGAAGCTTCCCGAGTTCGACCCTGAAAACCTCACTGATAGTGAGTCCCACCTGTGGCTCTTGCTACGGGAGAGAGAAGAGTGCATCCAAGAACTCAAAGATGAAATTGCCCGTCTGAAAGGAGAAAAGGGAAAGCCCAAAATCAAACCAAGCCGACTAGAGCCAGAAAAAAAAGCTCAAAGTCAGCAGGAGGAGACAGAAGAGGATGCTCCTCAGAATAAGCAAACCAAGAAAAAGCGTCCAGGCTCAGAAAAACGGCAGAAAACGGCTAAGTTAATCATCCACGAGACGAAAGTTATTCAGCCAAGAGAACAAATTCCCCCAGACGCAGAATTTAGAGGATACCAAGATTACACAGTTCAAGAGCTAAATATCGGAGATCATAATATACGCTATCGGTTGGCTATCTGGAAAACCCCAACGGGAGAATACCTGAAAGGAAAGTTACCAGAGGAAGTAAGAGCTCTGGGACACTTTGGTGTAATGCTCAGAAGTTATCTTCTCTATCAATACCATCACTGTCATGTGACCCAACCCAAGCTCTTGGAACAAATGAGGGAATGGAACATTGACATCTCATCGGGACAATTGAACTGCATCTTAGTAGAAAACAAAGAGGCTTACCACGGGGAGAAGCAAGACATTCTAAGGGTTGGCTTGGCTGTGTCTAGCTACATTAATACTGATGACACCAGTGCCCGTCATCAAGGAGTCAATAGCTATTGCACCCAGATTGGCAATGAATGGTTCGCGAGGGAGCGAAACCACCTCTCGGAAGAATCGGATTAATTTCCTCGAACTGTTGAGAGGTCAAAGCACAGATTATGTTCTGAGTAGTGAAGCCTTAACCTACATGGCTGAACACAATTTGCCCCAGTCTTCATGGCTACCTCTGAGCTTATCGATTAACCGAGTGTTTAAAGACCAAGAAGAATGGCTATCCTATCTCCAAGAGTTGGGCATCGAAAAAAACTCTCATGTGAAAACCGCAACTGAAGGAGCCTTGTTGGGAGCTGTTATCGCTAGTGGCGTATCTCCAGATTTAGGCATTATTAGTGATGGGGCTGGACAATTTCGGTTGTTCGTTCATGGCTTATGTTGGGTTCATGCTGAACGTTTGATTAATAAACTGATTCCTTTCACTGAAGCCCAAAGACTGAGCATTGAAACAGTTCAAGATAAAATCTGGTCCTTGTATCAAGATTTGAAAAGCTACAAGAATTTGACCCCCGACCAACAGCAACAACAGAAAGCTCTACTCGAAGCCAGTTTCGACCAAATCTTTACCCAGAACACTTCCTTTGAAACCCTCAACCAAGTGATCCGAAGGCTATTGAGGCGAAAAGCTGAATTGCTCAAAGTTTTAGACAGGCCAGAGTTACCGCTGCACAACAATGTCAGCGAGCAAGACATTCGAGAATTCGTGACTAAACGGAAAATCAGTGGCAGCACCCGCAGTGAGGAAGGACGAAGGTGTCGAGATACTTTCGCCAGCCTCAAAAAGACTTGTCGTAAACTAGGGGTTTCCTTCTGGGAGTACCTTACCGATCGAGTCGGAGGGCAAAACTTGATTCCCGCCTTAGGGAAACTCATTGCCCAAAAAGCCAAGGTTAGCCTGGGCGAGCGAGCTCAGACAGTTTCTCTGTCATTAGCCTGAGTTTTTGTGGCGAGCCCACCCAGGCTTTTTTGAGAAGGTTCCTTGTTACTTGCTACCTATTACTCTGGTTCGGATTTAGAGTCGTAACGGTTTCTCCATTCTTCGAGGATGCGATCGCGATTGTTGGCTGCCCACTGAAAGTCATTATCAATCAGTTGCTCTGTTGGATCGGCAGGAAATACTTCTGGTGCTTTAACATTAGTTTTGACGGCGGTGACGGCAAAATTTTCGGCGTATTTCTCGGAAATATCTTCGCTAATTGCCCAATCTAAGAAAGTTTTTGACGCGGGTTTGATATTATTTTTCCGAATCAATGCATTGGCTTCAATATCCCACCCCGAACCTTCTGTGGGAAAAACAGCCTCGATCGGTTCGCCATCTTCTTTTTGAATGGCAGCGCGATAGCCAAAGGAAACGCCAATAGGATATTCTCCCGTACCCGCTACTTTACAGGGTTTAGAACCAGAGTGCATATACTGGGCGACATTTTGATGGAGTGCGTCGAGATATTTCCAGCCTTGTTCTTCTCCTTTCATTTGCAAAATTGCCGAAACCGAAAGATAACCAGTTCCCGAAGAAGCGGGATTGGACATGACAATTTGGTTTTTATAAACTGGAGCGATCAAATCCGCCCAAGATTCGGGCATGGGCAAATTTTTTTCTGCCAGCTCAATAGTGTTGACGCAGAAAGCCGACATCCAGGCATCGATACCTACCCATTTAGGCGGATCGTTACTATCTCTTAGTTTTTTTTGAACGTTTTTTAAGTTGGCTGGGGCGTATGGTTCTAATAATCCTTGTTCGTCGGCAACTAACAAGCTAGATGCAGCTAAACCCCAGACAACATCAGCTTGTGGGTTATTTTTCTCAGCTAATAACTTAGCGGTAATAATGCCTGTAGAATCCCGCACCACATTAACCTCAATGTCGGGATGTTCTTTTTTAAATAATTTTAAATATTCAGAAAGTTGGTCGTCTTCTAAGGCAGTATATACAGTAATGGAATCTGCACCTGCTCCACTACTGGCGATCTCCCGTACCTAAAATAAAGGTATCATCGCCATCATTACCATAGATACGATTATTGCCTTCACTTAAAGAAGCATCAATTAAGTCATACCCTTCACCAGCAAAAACCAGATTATTACTACCAGTTAGTTCTAACATATCTGCTTCGGAAGTCCCAAACAGGGGATTGCTAAAAACAGGAGGTTCATCAATGAGTGGTTCGCGAAGCCCATTATTATTGATGTAGTCAATAGCTGCTAGGGTTTCATCTGTTTGAATTACTGATGCACCAGCTTCAGTCCAAAAACCAAATACTGCATCGGGGTCCCTCAAAGCTAGATAATCGTTACGGAAGCCACTGATACTACCATTATTGGCGATCGAGCCAAACAAGGTATTAATCCATAATCTGGTATCAAACTCTTCCGCAATTTCTCGAACTTCATCAGAAAATAAAATTCCTCCATTATCAATAAGATCGTTAGCATTGGGTCTGACCACCATCTCCGCAGCCTGGGGTTCAAATTCTTCAAAAACCGTGCGGATAAACTCAGGATCGGATACTGCACCATTACCACCATCGCGGAAGATAGGCATAAAATCAATGTCAAAAGGCAAAGCTGAAAGAGTATCTTTTACTGCTTGAATATCTTCTTCATTACCGATACCTGCTTTGATAACCAGTTGGTCGTCCACACCCATTTCTCTGGCAATGGTCATGATGTTTGCCAATTCTTCCACTGGCATTTTATTATCAATATTGACCATAATGCGATCGCGGGTAGCTTCAAACGCTTCTTCTAAGGTGGGAACTTTTTCTGAGGTTACTTCGCCAGTACCTTCAATTACCAAATTGAGTTCTTTAACCTCTGCTAGAGTTAGGTCTTCAATGCGACCCGTACCTGTTGTTGTACGGTCTACAGTTTGGTCATGGAGAATCACATAGCGGTCATCAGCAGTTTTCCACACATCCAATTCCACCATATCAGCACCAATATCGATCGATCTTTCGATAGCGGAAAGAGAGTTTTCAGGAAAGACAATACGGCTATTTTCAAAATAACCAGCACGGTGCGCTACGACAAAAGTATAATCGACGGTAGCATCTTGCCAAGCTTCGATAATATTATCTACTGGTACTCCTGTGTAGATGGGATTAATATCTTCTTCTTCGATGTCAGGTAATTCTACATTGAGTACGCTATTACCCACATTTTGTAAGTTAACTTCTCCCTCTTCTCCTGTAAAGGGACTGAGATCGCGAGTTTGAATTAGCCAACCATCTTCTGTTGCTTCGTAGCTGACAATGTTATCCACATTGAGAAAGTCTAATCCTTCGGGACTAACTAAGAGTGTTCCATCTTCGGGAGTTACGCCTGAAATAGTTAGTTCATAAGTACCCACATCTACTTGTTCCAGATTAAATTCTCCTTGAGACACGGGAGTAGAACCATCACTGAGAACACGACCAAAGGTTAAATCGGTTTCGCCAGTTTCTAGGAAGACAAAGCCTACTGGATCTTGTTCTGCGTTACCAGAATCAGCACCGTTATCATGAACGTTTATCAGGAAACTCGATCCATCTTCTGAAGGGCGGGATAAGGCATAGTTATCTTCGTTTTTACCCCCAACAGTTAGAAGTATACCATCGGTTATAGTATTAACATCGGGAATGGTCAGTTCAAAAACACCATTTTCTAGGCGAGTAAATTCGCTACCAAGATTGAGATTATCGCTAGAGATTAAGGAAGTGATTTGACCGCCATTCTCATCATTACGCGCCCAACCTGCTGTAAAAGAGTCGAAAGGAAAATAACCCACAGCAATATCCGCATTATATTCATCTCCAGAAATAGCTTCTGAAAGGGAAACAAACACCCGACCATCACTATTAGTGGCGATCGCCGATGTGCCGTATTGAATACCTTCTTCTTGCTCGTGGTCGCGACCATTTTCTCTAATACTGGGAATATAAATTCCGTCTAGAAAATCATCTGAAGCACCCCCGCCAATTCTGACGTTGTAGTCTCCGCGATTTGAACCAGATCGATCGATAAAAAATTCGTCTGTACTTCCTTCTAAACTCAGTTTGATACTATCTTCGTTATTTTCTGTATCTAACTGTTCCACAGAAATGTTGCCAGCTTCTACAATATTTTGCTCAAAGGGAATAAAGGCAAAGTTAAATACTCCACTAGCATCAGAAACAGTAGGTTCTTCTTTTAACTGAGATTCAATAAAAGCGGATAATCCTGCTAAATTGTCAGTATTGATTAAATCTACTCCCGCTTCATAAAGAGGTTCCCACACACTAGGCGCATCTTGAGGTAAATTCCAGAAACGAAAGATTTTATCTTCTCCCTGTACCGCAGAGACAATGCTTTCTAATTCAGCTTCTGTATCTTCGGGAATAGTCTCCGTACCATCCCAAGCTAACTCTCCAGTAAAGAAGTTATTCCAGTTATCACTAATTAGAGGCATAAAACCAGGATCGGCACCAGTACCAATATCATCTTTACGTCCATCGTAACCAGCATAACGAAGCTCTTGACTTTCCATATATTCTAAGGGACGATCGCCTGAGATAATGGGAGTTACCGCACCAGGAGTAATAGTATATTCTCCAGAATCATCTAGAGTATAGGTAGTAAATAATCCAGGAGATTCGGCTTCGTATTGAGCTAAGACTTCATCCAGTCTTTGATAGGTGTTAAGTCCGTCATTTTTAATATCGATTAAGAGATTTAGAGGTGTACCATCGGCATAAACACCACCATTATCAAACTCTTCTTTGAGTTCTTGTAGAGGATCTAAATAGAGTTCTTCCAGAGTAGGTAGAGCGGTCGGATCGTCTACAGGATCGTGAGCGACTCTTAGGTTTTCGTTATCATCGGGGTAAAGCCAAATATCGGCTTCTACGCTAACAAAACCATAGCTGAGAGCATCAAATAAAGGATATTGGTGTTCGTAATCGTTATGAGCGTGGGTAAAAGGTAAAGCTTCTTCTCTAGGAGTGGGTACAGAGGAAGATACGCTAAAGGTGGTGGTAATTGGATAATGATCTGAGGCTAAATCGCTCAAGTCATTAACGACAATTTCGCTGTTTTCTACTTCAAATTCGTCACCATTTTTGATCGCAATATAATCGATAACACCATCAAAATCTTCTGAAGGCACTGTATCGCTTTCATCATCGAAAGGACTGACAATTTGATATCCAAGATTTTGTAATTGTTCAATTGTTTCGGGATTATTAGCAACTAACTCTCCATTACCTAAAATTGGGTTGAGATCGGCATTTAAGTCCCCAGCCAAAATTACAGGTAAGTTAAGGGCAACAGCATCGTCGATAATATTCAAACTATCTAGCTGAATTGTAGAACCGTCTTCTGTAGGTTCGTTGAGGTTAGTAAAGTGAGTTGCTACAAACTGAAAGTCAAAGTCGGTGTAGTCAAGTTGAAAATTAGCGATACCTGCGGAACGTTGTCCATCTCCTGCTGAATTGCCAGGTAGTAAAATATTCTCAAATTGGGTTAAATTTAAGACATCCTCGTTATAGAGAATAGCGTTACCATATTCACCACCACTAAATTCGATCGCGGGTGCTTCTAATGCTACCCATTCTTCACTAGTTAACTCCGAGAGGTTTTCGGCAATAACTTGCGGTTGATTGACAAAATCAGTACGTCCGTTGACAATATCGTTCTCCTGTAAAGCAACTACGTGAGACTCGGTATCGGCAATAACTTCCGCAATGCGATCTAGATCGACTAAATCATCATTACCTCTGCCATGATGAATATTGTAAGTAGCAACTTTTAATTTAAATATATTATCTGCAAAAAGTGATTCACCATCAAATTCGCCTCCCTCAATTCCTAAATGATCTAAGACAGTAGGAACTATATCAGTTGCTGGTGAAACCTCTGAATCGTCTAACTCTTTGTTAGAAGCAACCCAAACATCTGTAAATCCCTCGATAAGATTTAAACTATCTAGATTAGGAGTAGGAGTCTCGCTTAATTTTTCTAACTGCGCTCCATCAATACCAATGACAATAGCTTTCTTTTCAGTCATTATCAAATCTCCTGAAATTACTCGGTTAATTAGTTTTGATTTTTTTGAATATCTCTTGTTTACCCGTATGAAAAGCGATCGCGCAGCGTCTCAGCAAAACTGAGAGTGCAAAGTTAACCGCCAGAAGTAATTTGTATATATGACTACATATCTATATAAGTAAAATCATCATAAGTAATTTGAGGAGAGTTTAAAACTAAGGGGCGGTTAAGTTTTGGATAAGTTGATATTGATATCGATCAAAAATCATGAGAACTGAAATTTATCCCTCATAATTTCTAATTGGCTAGTACGAGTTTCATGTCATTTCCACGAAACCGAGTTACACCATATTCAATTACTCGCCCTTTTTGGTCTTCATTGATAGATTCAACTAACAAAATTGATTGATTTAAGGCTACTTGTAATTTCCTTGCATCTTGGGGTCTAACTTGTCGTGCCGAAACATAAGTACAGCGACGAATATGTTCGCAGTCATAGACTTCTTTCATTAATTGGGAAACAGATTTTATTGATTTTAAGTGCTGCAAAAGATCGGGGAATATAGTTAGAGGAAAATAGCTAGTGGTTAAAAAAAGGGGATTTCCATCGGCAAATCCCAACATTTCTGCTAGGGCTACTGGTGTACCAATTGCTATTTCTAATTTTTTAGCAAGATCGGGTTCTGCTGCTATTCGAGTCGTTTTTAGTAGTTCGTAGCTACCCTTTTTTCCCTGTGCTTCTAATGCTTCGTTATAACGTACTCGTTTACCAATAGGATATTCTAAGGGTGGAGTGGCAACAAAAATACCTCTTCCTTTATCCGTTCTAAGTAAACCTTCATCTTTAAGCAGGGCGATCGCCCGTCGTAGAGTGTGGCGATTTACTCCAAAGCGATCGCTTAATTGATGTTCGCTGGGAAGTTTTTCCTCAGCCTGATATACTCCTTCGTGAATACTTTCTTTTAGCCTATGGGCAATTTGAATATAAAGGGGCAAAGCTTCATAGTTCATTACCATTTTTACTTTTTGGGTTTCTAACTAAAATTAAATTTGTTGTCATGACTCACTAGTTACCTTATCCGATGCAACCTCGGCAGGGTCACTTGTTATAATTGACAATATTGGTTATCATTAACCTCTAGTATATCTGTGTAGACATCTAGATAGCTACTTTTGAAGAGGATAGCTTTTCTGATTTAATTCTTAATCCCAAAATTATCTTGTCTAGATCTAATTTTTTCTGTTATCTTAGAAGTACTTGTCTAGACAACTACACAGATACTGAGATAATCACCTACTTCGCTAGAGATCCAACCAATGTCTTATGGGCAGAACAAATCGGTAAAGAACATCCAGACTTTGAGACCTTAGTAGAAGCTTCTTACAGCGAATTTAAACAAGTTTTAGAAAACCACTACCGTACCCAACCAGTACACCCCACTGAAGGATGTTTGGATTTATTTGCTTGGCTTAAGTCTCAAAATATCAAAATTGCGCTTAATACAGGCTTTTATCGTGAAGTTACCGATATTATTTTACAGCGACTCGGTTGGGATAAAGGCTTAAACAGCAATTATGTGGGTTCATCCGAATCAATTATTCAAGCTTCTGTTACTCCCTCAGAAATTTACAATAACGAAGGTCGTCCCGCACCTTACATGATTCAAAAAGCCATGTATAAGCTGGGTATTAAAGATCCCCAAAAAGTAATTGCAATTGGCGATACCCCATCAGATCTGCAAGCAGGAATTAATGCCAACTGTTTTTGGTCTTTAGGAGTAACAAATGGCACTCATATAAGAGAACAACTAGAAAATTATTCCAATCACGGCTTAATCGATTCTATTGACCAATTGAAAGAAAAAATAGCCATTTTGTAACTGTTTTTAAGGAAATTTTAGATGATGCCAATTATTAATAAACAAGTTAATTTCTCTTAGACAAGACCATGAATCAAACCAAAAATTTTAGCATTGAAGATATTATTTCTCTTCTCAAAACTAAAGGCGATCGCCAGTATGGAGGAGAATCTGTAAGTCAACTCGAACACGCTTTGCAGTGTGCAACTTTAGCCGAAGCAGAAAGTAAAAGCCACGAACTAATTGTAGCAAGCTTATTACACGATTTAGGTCATCTTCTCCCAGAATTAGAAAAAAGTAGTAATGCTTATCACAACAATGATGACTTTCATGAATATAAAGCTATTCCATATTTGCGAGAGTTTTTCAGCTTAGCAGTTACTGAACCCATTCGTCTTCATGTGCAAGCAAAAAAATACCTCTGTGCAGTTGATTCTAACTACTGGGAATCTCTATCTCCCGCCTCCCAACAAAGTTTGCAATGGCAAGGTGGTGTTTTTTCCAAAGAGGAAGCAAAAGCATTTATTGCTCGACCTTTTGCCCAACAAGCTGTCCAATTAAGACAGTGGGATGACCTTGCTAAAGTTGTCGGCTTATCAACTCCAGATTTAACTTATTTTGTTCCTTTTTTAACTACTTGCGTCAAAAAATAATTAATGATGAACACAACTAATCAAACGGATATTATCGTTGTCGGTGCTGGGATAGTTGGTTTAGCCCATGCCTTAGCTGCTGGCAAACGAGGCTATAAAGTCGCTGTATTTGAACGCAATCATGATGCTGTAGGGGCATCAATCCGTAACTTTGGCATGATTTGGCCCATTGGACAACCTCAAGGACAATTACGCCAAAGAGCTTTAAAATCGAGAGAGATTTGGACAGAAGTAGCACCAAAAGCAGGTTTTCATCTCGCTCGATGCGGTTCTTTACATCTAGCTTATCGAGAAGATGAATTAGCTGTTCTCAAAGAATTTGTGGCTAGTGAAGCTAACAATCCCAATATTGCTTTACTTTCTCCTGATGAAGTTACAGCTAAAAGTCCTGCTGTTATTAATAATGGCTTGCTAGGTGGACTATGGAGTGCCACAGAGATGATTGTCGATCCCAGAGAAGCGGTCGCTAAATTACCTGGCTTGCTAAACAGAGAATATGGAATTGAATTTCACTTCGGCACGGTAGTTACTGATATCGAATATCCCAATCTTATTGCAGCAGGGAAAAAGTGGATGGCAAACGAGCATATCTTTGTTTGTAGTGGTGCAGACTTTGAAACCTTGTATCCCGATATTTATCAAGACAGTGAGATTACTAAAGTCAAACTACAAATGATGCGGACTGTTCCACAACCCGATAATTTTAGTATCGGTACGCCTTTGTGTGGTGGTCTAACCTTAACTCATTACAGTGCATTTAGTGATTGTCCTTCTTTAGCTGCCTTAAAACAGAGAATTGCTACAGAAACACCTCATTTTCCGCAATGGGGTATTCACGTCATGATGTCGCAAAATGAGTTAGGGGAATTAATCATTGGTGATTCCCATGAGTATGGACTAAATCCCGAACCTTTCGATAAAGCAGAAATCAATAAATATATCCTCGATTATCTCAAAACTTTTGTTCACGTGCCTTCTCTAGAAATTGCCGAGACTTGGCATGGTGTCTATGCTAAGTTACCAGGACAAACTGAGTTTATTGCCCATCCAGAATCAGGAGTAACTATTGTTAATGCTCTTAGTGGTGCGGGAATGACTCTTTCTTTTGGATTGGCAGAAGAATTAATCACTAATCTGCAAGAAACTTAATAGTTTGAGCAGAATGAGTCCAAGAGATTGAAGATGCAGAACTAGATGAAATAAAGACAATTTGCTTCTTTAAAACTGAAGAAATATACAATATTGTTATCGGTTTATTTATCAATAAATATGAATTTAGATTAAACTTCTAAACACAAAAAAAAGTTGCACTACAGTTTATTTTCCTCCCTTGCTTTCCTAAAGTACAGCTATCTATTCTGCTCCTCGTCAGCATACAACAAAGCCTCCAAGATCAGCGTACCTACAATCAAGAAGACAAATAATAATATTGCTGCGATGAATATACTCTTCATTTTTAGTACCTCTATGATTATCCCAGTCCTTTCTTTCTTTCGGACATTTCCTGCAAGACTATTGTAGAGAATGTTTAAGAAGCAACTGGAGAAATATTTTTCAATGAAGGAGATAGCTACTCACTAACTTGAAATTCTGGAATTGGTTCATCAGTATTCACGTCAACTGAATCAGAAAAAGTTCCTTGAGAATTTTCAATGGCTTCAGGAGTATCTGGAGTAGTATCTGCCGATGAAGGAGATAGTTGCTCACTAGCTTGAAATTCTCGATTACTCTCTATTTCCGCCTCTTCTGATAAAGAAGGTTCACCATTGACAGGAAATTCTCCCGATTGGATTTTCTCTCTTGGTTGCTCGCTATTGATTGAAGTTGAATTTTCTTTTGAGAAAGAGTCTCCATCAGAATAGAGTTTTTCAGAAGATAGCCCTATTAGAGAAAATAATTCTTTTTGATAGAGCATCTGCTGAATTATGCCTCCATCTAGATTCTTTTTACCCCGTTGTTGAGAAACTTTAGCTATATGTTGTCCTAAGACTGTTCCAGCTATTTGTGCCTTTTCGATATTATCGAAAGGATATTTAGCAATTTTGTTAGTTAAAAATTTTAGTTCTTTATTTCCTTTCCGAGTAGTGGTATTGATGCTAGCAGCAGCTATTTCTTGTTTGATGCTGGCATAAATAGTTTTTTCTAAAACTTTACTACTTAATTTCTTTTGAGTGGACTGACTCATTTTTTCCGCTCCCTGAATAAAATTTTAACTGGAACTAACAGGATTTTAGAGAGAGTTGATAAAATACAGATTAAGATTTTATTAAGGCATTACCTAAGATTTAAACAAATTATTCTTTATGCTCGCTCCACTCTCATTTAACCAGGGTATAACTATCTCTAACTGAGTCAAAAGAGATTTCAGTAAAACATGAGGTAAAAGTAAAATGTTACTGCTCACCGCAACAGAGCAGTTTTATTGATAATAAATAAAGGGCGATCGAGAATAACAGAATCTATTTTTTAACGGGCATCAAAAGTAGGGCTTGTTGCTTCTCAAAATAGATAACAAGCCCCAGAATTTTAGGTCGAGTGTAAGCCAGGCGGGCTTCGACCAGCTAAAGACAATAATTCACAGAGTTGGGCGATAGCATCATTATCCTGCAATCGCATTGTTTCTAAAAAACTGAACATTTGAGCTACTAACTGGGCTCCCCAGTCACGAATGGCCCCTCCGCTGACCTTACGATGTATGACGACAGGACGCAAAGCCCCTCAATTTGCCATCTACGCTTTCCCCAACGCGCAATAGTTTTACCTTTAATTGTGCCAAAAGCAGTATCTCCTAAAACATAAATCCGAAAAGATTGAGGCGATCGCCACTAGCAATAGTAGAAAGAAACACAAGCAATCTACCGTACACTATTACTTGTACCGTGACAGTTAAGACCGCCTTGACAATGAATGGTGCGCTGGCGCCCGAATCTGAGCCTGGTTCTGGAGGTAAATGGCCATAGTATTGGTGAAGTGGATTCCCACTATCCCGTTTAAGAGATTAGATTAAATGCCACCTCCAGGTCTTGGTACTTCCTAGTCCAACTCTTGCTTACCGTTAACGATGAAAAAGTCACAACAGCCGCAAAAAAGAGTGTCTCCTCCAGAATTATTACCAATCAATCCCAGCTGCATTGGGGTTGATATTGGTGCAGACCGACATTGGGTCAGTGTCCCAGAAGGAAGAGATGATGAGAAGGTCAGGAGTTTTAGTTGCTAAACTTGGGGATTTATACCAGATGTACGAAAGTTATCAAGCTCAAATTAAGGCTATAGATCTTCAAATTGAGCAATACTTGACCACCTTTGCCGCTCAAGTCGATGTCTTTTGCTCAGGAAACATTAACTTTAGTTTATGACAAGGTTAAGAGTTGATTAAGGTTTTTTAAAAAACACTTTTTTACTTATATCTGTACTTTTATTTAATCATTTCTCGGCAAATAATTTACAACGATTTAAAATTTTATCAAAGAAAAGAATGAGAGATAAATATACTTTGTCGTGCCAAAGGAAAAGCAATTGTTTAATAATCCTTTAACTTCAGACTATTTTATTATTTGCGGTTTGGGTAGCTTAGGACAACATTGTATTGTTTCCTTAAAAGAATTTAATGTCAAAATTATGGCGATCGAACGACAATTACCTATTAATTGGGAGATTGAATCTTTACAAGATTCATTAGTCGATCTGGTTATTGGTGACTGTCGCCACAATAATATTTTGCTCCAAGCCAAGATTACGCAGTGTCGGGCTGCCATAATTGTAACTGGCGAGGAGGGTGTAAATATAGAAACAGCGATCGCTATCCGGCAGTTAAATCCTCAAACTCGCTTGGTAGTTAGATCGGGACAAACCAATCTCAATCAATTATTGTCTCAACAACTAGGAAATTATATCGCCTTCGAGCCAACGGAGTTATCAACGGTGGCTTTTAGTTTGGCAGCTTTAGAAAAGGCTAGCCAAGACAAACTTTTAA
>JBFRWK010000074.1:0-67481 GCA_051439545.1 Xenococcaceae cyanobacterium
CGAGAGAAATATTGGACAAAGTAGGACAGTCTTCCTCAGCTATAGGTTTGGAGTCAAGAGTTTTTTCGTCAGGGGGGACAAATTGCCCCGATTTTCAATACATAAATACTAACAAACAAGCAAAAAAGCGGGGCAATTTGTCCAAGACTGTCCTACTTTGTCATATTTTTTTGTAACCCTTGGAATAATGAAAGTCGATAACTTTTTGATTAAGAATCAGCAACCCCTAATTCGTCTAAACGAGCCAGTACCTCTTGGCTATGAATAGTTGGTCTGACACCCAAAAAAATCTCCTGTAAAATCCCCTTAGGATCGACAAGATAAGTATGACGTAAAGACATAGATCCCAGCCAAGAACCATAAGCTTTGCTCACACTTCCATCTACATCGGCTAAAAGAGGAAATTTTAGTCCTTCTGAGTCACAAAATTCCTCATGAGAATTTACATCATCCGCGCTTATACCTAAAATTTGGACATTACGGGTTATATATTTGGGTAAATCTTGCTGAAAGCGTCGTGCTTCTAGGGTACAACCAGGGGTAAAATCTTTCGGATAAAAATAAACTACTACCCACTGACCCAGATAATCAGATAAAGCAATTTCTCCGTCGCCAGTGTTAGTTGGTAAAACAAACTCTGGTGCTGGTTCGCCTAAAGCTGGTTGTTTACCCCCTAAAGCCAAGGCTGAGGGAATAAAATTACTAAAACTAAGTAAAATCAGGCAAATAGATAATAAAGTTTTGATAAAGGTACGGCGATTCATTAGTTTAAAAAAATCGATTACTTAACACAAGTTAACATCTGTTGCTATAGTTTTGTTGACAGCATTTATTGTTAGTTAAACAAATGGTTATGAGTACAGTTAAAGAAACGATCGCTCCTCATGGTGGTCAGCTAATCGATCGGATTGCTACAGCAGCAGAAAAAAAAGAGTTTCTAACTAAAGCGGATTCTTTACCCAGAGTAACTTTGGATAAGCGAGCTACCTCCGATCTAGTTATGATTGCTATTGGTGGCTTTAGTCCAATCCAAGGCTTTATGGAGCAAAAGGACTATGAAAATGTAGTCGATAATATGCGTCTGGCTAGTGGAATTCCTTGGTCTATCCCTATTACTCTTTCTGTTAGTGAAGAAATAGCAGCACCACTGCAAGAAGGAAGTTGGGTACGTTTAGATAACTCTGAGGGTAAATTTATTGGAATATTAGAACTAACTCAGAAATACCACTACAACAAAACTCATGAGGCAACTAAAGTTTATCGTACCGATGAGGATAAACATCCTGGAGTTAAAGTAGTTTACGACCAAGGGGAAGTTAATTTAGCAGGGCCTATTTGGTTACTCGAAAGAGATGCCGACCCTCTTTTCCCCGCATACCAAATCGATCCAGCCAAGTCTAGAGCTTTGTTCGTCGAAAGAGGCTGGAAAACTGTTGTTGGTTTCCAAACTCGTAACCCCATTCATCGCGCTCACGAATATATTATTAAATGTGCTTTAGAAATAGTTGATGGTCTATTTCTCCATCCTTTGGTAGGAGCAACTAAAAGTGATGATATTCCTGCTGATGTCAGGATGCGCTGTTATGAAATTATGATGGAAAATTATTTTCCTCAAGAGCGGGTGATCTTAGCCATTAATCCCTCTGCTATGCGTTATGCAGGGCCAAGAGAAGCTATTTTTCATGCTTTAATTCGTAAAAACTACGGTTGTACTCACTTTATTGTCGGACGCGATCATGCAGGGGTTGGTGATTATTATGGTACTTACGATGCTCAAGAAATCTTTGAGGAATTTGCACCAGAAGAATTAGGGATTACACCTCTAAAATTTGAACACGCCTTCTACTGTACTCGTACCGAACAAATGGCAACGGCAAAAACTAGTCCCAGTACTAAAGAAGAAAGAATTCACTTATCGGGAACAAAAGTAAGAGAAATGCTACGTCGTGGAGAATTACCACCTCCACAATTTTCTCGCCCTAAAGTAGCAGAAGAACTAGCAAGAGCCATGAAAATTCAGGCTTAGGCTTTAGTTACGTTAATTACCGCGTATGGGCGGTGAGGTTACAAGAGAGATATTTAAAATTGGGTTACTAATTTTTTTCCTCAAATCTTGTAACCTTTTTTTTCATAAAAACTAACATCGAAGAGATATTCCTGATAGGCTGATATCTGACATCTGAAAGCTAATAGTGCATATGGGACTCAATCGGCGAAATTTTTTGCAACAGGCTGGTTTAACTCTGTTTACTTTAGGGGCAACAGACACGGGAATTAATATCTTGAGTAGACAAGATAAATTGCCATCTTCGATCGAGCCTTATTTACGAGCATTAGCTCAGACTAATAATCGTAAATTAGCTTTACTGGTCGGAATTAATCAGTATTCTGCCAATAACTATCTTGATGGCTGCCTCACCGATCTAGAATTACAAAGAGAACTACTAATTCATCGTTTTGGCTTTCAGCCAGAAGATGTTTTGACTTTAAGCGAAAAGCAAGCAACTAGAGAAGGAATTGAAACTGCTTTTAACGAACATCTGGGCAAACAAGCCAAAGCAGGAGACATAGTAATCTTTCATTTTAGTGGCTATGGCAGTCAAGTTAAACTGTCTCCATCATCTCAAGACGAAGAAGAAACCTCCCAGACTAAATTAATTAATAGTTTAGTGCCTGTGGATGGAATAAAATCGGCTAAAGATGCTGCTGTGGGAAATTACTTATCTCTGGAAACTCTAAATTACTTGGGTCGATCGCTAGATACTGATAAACTAACGATGATTCTGGATACTAGCTTTATTCCCGTCCCAGATTCCTATCAAGGAAATTTTAAGATACGCTCTTGGAAAAAGATTGCTACTAGTTTTAGTGCTGAAGAACTAATCTTTAAAGAACAATTAGCAGCAGAATTAAATAAAGGCATTCTTAACTTCGGCAATAAAAATTCTGCCGTACCGGGAATCACCTTATCCGCAGCAGGAAAAGACCGAGTCGCTGTAGAATACAAAGGCAATAGTTTTAGCGCAGGTCTATTTACCTATGCTCTGACCCAATATCTGTGGCAGATTACGCCTGCGAGTAAAATCCGAGTTACCCTCCAAAAAACAGGGGAGGAGATAGAATCATTACTCGGTTCAAAACAAATACCGACATTGGCAGGGAAAAGCAAACCCCTATTTACCTACTATCTCATTCCTAATCGCACCGACTCCGCAGAAGGCATTGTGATCGACAAAGACGATAAAAATGCGATCGAACTAATGCTAACAGGTCTACCTATCAAGGTAATCGATAATTACGGAGTTAATTCTTGTTTTAGTCTAGTTCCAACCGAAGAATCCGCCGAAGATCCCTCGATAGAAGAGTTAATCTGGCTACAAATTCGCGGAATAGAAGGCTTAACTGCTAAAACCCAATTCTTAAACAAAGAAAACTCCCTAAATGATATTGAAATCGGTCAATTAGCTCAAGAAGTAATTCGGGTTTTACCCCAAACTTTAGGATTGAATATAGCTCTAGATACTAGTTTATCTCGCATCGAACGAGTAGATGCCACCAGTGCCTTTGCTAATGTGGCGACAGTAATAAATGTAGCCAATAAAGGCGATCGAGATGCCGACTATTTACTAGGTAAAATTACTCAAAGTATCCCCGAATCAACAACTACTGACTCGACCAAAGAAGCAGATACTCCACCAAAAGAGTCCTCTCAACAAAAATCTTACGGTTTATTTTCCTTTAGTGGAGAGATTATTGATAAAACAGTAGGATTAACTAATGAAGCTGCTAAATTAGCTGTTAAACGCTTAACGCCACAATTAGATACTTTACTGGCATACAAGTGGCTCGATCTAATTGTCAATCAAGGTTCTTCCCTTTTAGGGGTTAAAGTAGCTCTAGAAACTTCAGAATCTAACTATACCTTATTGGCAGAAAAAACTACTTTTAGAGCGAAGACAACTAAGACAAAGTCACCCAAATTAGACTACGGTGAGGGCATAGATTCTGACGATCGGTTTAGCTACACTTTACCTACCGTGTCTCATCAAAGTAAACTAAGCTTACGCATTAATAATTATGAAGATTTCCCCCTTTATTTGATGCTTTTAGGATTAGATGCTGATGGAGATGCGATCGCTTTAATTAATCCTCAAATAGGAACTAATTCTGATAATTCCCCTCAAATTGAAGATATCGCGATCGCGCCAAAACAAGAATTAATTATTCCTACTCCTAATAATTCCTTAGATTGGAAAATAGCTAGCTCTCAAGGCATAGCCAAAGTATTTTTGATCTTTGCTACTGAACCTTTTACTAAAACTAACTTCACACTATCGAGCAAACCCAATTTAAAATTAGCTAAAGAGCAAATTGCTAATATTCTCAATCCTTTAGAGGCGACTAGAGCCTTACTTACCGATTTACATAAAGCTAGTGCTGTTAAATCCGAAATATTAGGTTCTAATTCTAATGTTTATGCTTTAGATGTCCGTCATTGGGCGACTATTAGCTTTGCTTATAAAGTTATCTGAGCCTCGGACTTGTTTGCACAAATTAAACAATCTCGGTAATTTCAATCTTTTTAACTCTGGCAAAAGCAAACAAAATCGGAAAATAACCTAGAAGTTAAAGGCGATCGATATTGGATAAATTGCTAAACGAAGATTGAAATACTCAAAATTTACCCAGACTGAAGATAAATTAGTTTGCCGTTCGTGCAGCAATTTTCGATTGACTTTCTTTTTTTCTCAGATACAAACCCTAAATTAAAACTATGAATCTCAAGTTTGGACGAGAAGTATGTAATAATCTTGCCATTGCCCAATCGCGAGAATGGTTAGTTACTAATGGTATTGGCGGTTATGCTTCAGGCACAATATCGGGTATTTTAACCAGATGCTATCATGGGTTGCTGATTGCTGCATTGAAGCCACCTGTAGCCAGAACTTTATTATTAACTAAACTGGAGGAAATTGTTAACTACAACGGACAGTTTTACGATCTATCTGCTAATCTTTGGGCTGATGGGACAGTTGCACCTCAAGGATATTTAAATCTAGAAAGTTTTTATTTAGACGGAACAATTCCCGTGTGGAATTTTGCTTTTGCTGATGGATTATTAGAAAAACAGCTCTGGATGCAGCAGGGAGAAAATACTACTTGTATTCGCTATAGCTACAAGCGAGGTAGTCAGCCGTTAACTCTATCTCTCAAAGCATTAGTTAACTATCGCGATCATCACGGAAATACTCGGGTTAAAGATAATTCTTTAGGAAAAATCGAGAAAATAACAGATCGAGATTTGGAAATTAAAGTTTTTCCCGCTGCTACCAGTCTTTATTTATCAGCAATCTCAGAAAATAAGACGATTAATTTTAGTTGGGAAATTAATAATATTTGGTATCAAAATTTTGCTTTGGCGATCGAGAAATATCGGGGTTTAGATAATATAGAAGCTCATTTATTAGCTACAACTGGCAAGATTACTTTACAGCCAGGAGATTCGATAACTATTGCTGCTAGCACCAACATTAAAAATAAAATTCAAGATTATCGAGAGACTATATTAAGAGAAAAGCTACTCATTACAAAATTTTCCTTTTCAAATAACAATCATAGTAGAACAATTCCAGATTGGATTCAGCAATTAGTTCTAGCAGCAGACCAATTTATTGTAGCTCGCCCGTTAACTAATAACTCCAAAGGCAAAACCATTATTGCTGGTTATCCTTGGTTTACTGACTGGGGTAGAGATACGGCGATCGCTTTACCAGGATTGACTATCTCTACAGGGCGTTACGATCTCGCTAAAACTATACTGCGTACCTTTGCCCAATATATAGATAAAGGAATGTTACCTAATGTGTTTCCCGATGCAGGCAAAACCCCAGAGTACAATACTGTAGATGCTACTCTCTGGTATTTTGAAGCTATTCGCGCTTATTACCACGCAACCAAAGATAAAGAGTTTCTCGGGGAATTGTTCCCTTTACTAACCGACATTATTGACTGGCATCTTAAAGGTACTCGCTACAACATTCACATAGATAGTGACGGTTTACTCTATGCTGGCGAAGCAGGGGTACAGCTTACTTGGATGGATGCCAAAGTAGGAGATTGGGTAGTAACACCCCGTATTGGTAAACCAGTAGAAGTAAATGCCCTCTGGTATAATGCTTTAGTCTGTATGATTTATTTTTCAGATATTTTAGCTGAATCTGGCAATAAATATCGGGAAATGGCAGATAAGACGCGATCGCATTTTTCTAAGTTTTGGTACGAAGAAGGCGGTTATTGCTACGATGTAATCGATTCTCCCGATGGCAAGGATAACAGTTTTCGCCCCAATCAAATTTTTGCCGTGTCCTTACCTTGTAGGGGCGAACTGCCGTTTGTTCTTACAGAATCGCCCCTACCAAAACCGCAACAGAAAATGGTAGTAGATAAAGTAGGACAAAAACTACTTACATCCTACGGATTGCGGTCGCGCTCAACCGATAATCCTAATTATATCGGAATTTATGGAGGCGATCGAATACAAAGAGACGGTAGCTATCACCAGGGTACTACTTGGGCTTGGTTAATCGGTCATTTTCTTCAAGCTCATTTGCAAGTATATAATAATCCCGAACTAGCTTATAGTTTCATCAAACCAATAGCCAATCATTTACAGGATGGTTGTATAGGCAATATTGGCGAAATTTTTGATGGTGATGTGCCTTTTACTCCAAGAGGTTGTTTTGCCCAAGCTTGGAGTGTAGCAGAAGTTTTGAGGGGATGGCTTTTAATAGTAAATAGCGATCGATTTTAAATTAAACTAAGGGTTACAAAAAAAGGCGTTGGTGATTTGATGTATGACGTACAAAGTGTTTCGGTTCGTAGCTATCAGCTATCAGCTATCAGCTTTTAGCTTTCAAAAGTTACATATTTTCAATTGTTATGCAGAATATAGGTTTAGTATTACGCATTCACTAACGCCTAAAAAAGAATAACCCTGACGCTCTACTTTATTTTATGTTGTTATCTTTTCCTGAAATTATTAATAATTTAAAACAATGCTGCGATCGCGATTTGCTAATTGGTTACGATCGCCAGTTATTTTGGCAATTAACTCATGAATCATTGACCCAAATATTAGAAATAAAACAGAAGCGATCGCCACTACCAGCAATTTTAATTGCAGAAGCAAATCCTTGGAAATTTCTTGCTTTTTTTTTAGCTAGTGTTGCTGCTAAAACTCAGGTATTTCTGGGCAATCCTCACTGGAAACAACAAGAATGGCAGCAAGTTTTTACATTAGTTAAACCAGATTTAATTTTAGGAGAGGACTATTTAGGATTAACCCCAAATGAGCGCATTAGCAAGAACGATAGTTATCTTCTCCCACAAAATTCTTTTATTATGATTCCTACTGGCGGATCGTCAGGAAAAATTCGTTTTGCTATTCATACTTGGTCGAGTTTAACAGCTTCAGTTTCAGGGTTTTGTAATTATTTTTCTACTAATATTGTCAATTCATTTTGCATTTTACCGCTATATCACGTCAGTGGATTAATGCAGTTTATGCGCTCTTTTCTTACTTTGGGTAAATTAGCAATTATTCCTTATTCAGAGTTAAAACAGGGTAAACAAATTAAGCTCGATCCAGCAGATTTTTTTCTTTCTCTCGTGCCAACACAATTACAATTTTTATTACAATCTCAACCAAATTGGTTGTCTAATTTTCACACTATTTTATTAGGTGGCGCACCACCATGGCAGTCTTTATTAGATGAAGCAAGACAATATAAGTTACCTTTAGCACCCACCTATGGCATGACAGAAACAGCCTCTCAAATAGTTACTCTCAAACCACAAGATTTTCTTCGGGGTAACAATAGTAGTGGTCGAGTTTTACCCCATGCTAAAGTAACTATACTTAACGAAGAAGGTAATTTACAGGATAAATATAAAATAGGCTCGATCGCTATTGCTGCTGAGTCTCTCTATCTTGGTTACTATGGTAATTCTGTTTCTAATTTAGATCGTTCATCAGCCAAATTAGTTACAGACGATCTTGGTTTTTTCGATCCTCAAGGTTATTTACATATTGTAGGTAGACGCAGCCAAAAAATTATTACTGGAGGAGAAAATGTTTTTCCCGCAGAAGTAGAAGCAGCTATTTTAGCTACTAGCTTAGTTACAGATGTATGTGTAATAGGATTAAGCGATCGCACTTGGGGACAAGTAGTTACAGCAGTCTATATCCCCATCGATGGGCATATTGCCGATACTAAAATTAAAGCAAAAATTGTAGATAAACTGAGTAAATATAAATTGCCCAAATACTGGATTAAAGTCGATCGCCTGCCTCGTAATCAACAAGGTAAAATTGACTATCAAAAGGTACGAGCGATCGCTAGTAGTAAGTTGTTAAGTTAGGATCTTACTCTTTTAACTTTTAAACTGTTTTTCTACTGCGCTTACCAGCAAATCTCTAGGAACGAAACGAGGCACATTGACCAATAATTGATTACTAATACCACCTGTAACTACAGTAGATTGATTTTTGTCTAAAGCTTTAAAAGCTTCTTTAACTACGTCTTCAGCAGGAGTTAAACTATTCATATTTGCACCTCCAAAAGATGCAGGAAATTCTGCTTCTTTAAAAAATCGTGATTCTGTAGGCCCTGGGCAAAGGGCTAAAATATTTACACCACTACCTTTATTTTCTGCCCATAAAGCCTCGGTAAAATTGAGAACAAATGCTTTGGTAGCAGCATAGATAGACATATAAGGTAAAGGCTGAAAACCAGCAATAGAAGAAATATTAATAATACTTCCCCTACCCCTTTGCTTCATTTCTGGTAAAAATAATCCTGTGAACTCGACTAAAGCAGTAATATTGAGTTGGATCATCTCCAATTGTTTCAAGAGAGAGCGATCGACAAACGCCCCATAATCGCCAAAACCAGCATTATTAATTAAAAGATCGATTACTAATCCTCGTTCTTTTACTCTATCTAATACAGTCTTTCCTGCTTGAGGAAGAGTTAAGTCTTGGACTATTACTTCTGCCTTTATGCCAAAATCTTCTTGTAATTGTCTGGCTATATGATGGAGTTTAGCTTCTGAACGAGCTACCAATACTAAATCATTCTTTCTTTGCGCCAATTCTTCAGCAAAAGCTTGACCAATTCCTGAAGAAGCACCAGTAATTAAAGCCGTTGTCATAATCGTTACTATATTCTTGTTTTATTAAGAATTGTAACGTAAATATTAAAACGATCGGGATTACTCATGGAATTAGACTTAATTTTTGTCTAATTCCAAACTTTCTTCACCAGTCCTCCAGAGTTCCCGAATCTGAGTTCAGTTTTGCCACCCAGCCATCAAAAGCTCCTTGGTTCAAAGCCCCCAAAGAACTATCAGTAACGCCACTAACGTATACAATGCCAAGCTCAGAATCGACAGTAATGCTTTTAGCTTGTTCTGTCCCGCTACTACCAAACTGTTCGATCCAGAGTTGGTTGCCATCGCTATCGTATTTAGCAGCAAAGGCATCATAAGAGCCGTTACTCTCTCCCCCTAAGTTGCCGTTAGTAAATCCTGTCACATAAATATAATCATCCTCACTGACAAATATATTCGTGACCTCATCATCTCCCCTACTGCCGAATTGTTCGATCCAGATTTGATTACCTTGACTGTCATACTTGGCGATGAGACCGTCATAAGAACCATTTAGCTCTGTTCCCAAGTTACCAGATGTCCATCCCCCTACATAGGCATTACCTTGACTATCAGTATCTATGCCCCAGGAAAATTCAAAACTCTCAGTCCCAAGCTGTCGAATCCACTGGCGATCGCCAGAATCATCAAACTTAGCTAGCCAAATATCATACTCTCCTGCATTCTCTCCCCCCAAATCACCTGTAGTCCATCCCGAAGCAAAAACATTGCCTCGATCATCCATAGCAACAGCATAAGATTCATCAGGGCTGCTGGCTGTTCCGAACTCGTTAAACCATATTTCAGTACCATTAGAGCTATCGTACTTTCCAACAAAAGCACTCCAACCACTGGGTTCGCCTAGATTAACTCCTGAAAGAGAAAAAGAATCGCCATCGGAAGCTACATCGATTCTCAGAGAAGCTTCGGTTTCTTCAAACTGTTGAATCCAAAGTTGATTTCCTTGTCTGTCATACTTGCTTACCCAAACATCAAATCTGATCCCTGGATTAGTTGCTGCTAAATTTCCTCTGGTCGTTCCTACCAGGTACAGATTGCCTTCACTGTCAGTATCTATATCCCAAACCCCATCCCAGTCTTCAGTTCCGATTTGCCGACTCCATAGTCGATCGCCATCGCTATCATAACTAGCAAACCAAGCATCATTAGACCCTTGATTTGTTCCTCCTAAAGAGCCACTACTATAGCCAGCGAGATAACTACCACCATTGGGGGCGATAGCTACACTAGTAATCTCGTCAACACCAGGAGTGCCTAACTGCTCAATTCCCTCAATAGCAATTGGTGGTGGAGTGTTTCCTTCAAATTGGAAGTAGTTACCATCTAAAGTCAAACCTGAAACATCAGACAAAATAGCGATTAAATCGGGATTAGCTCCTGGTTGGTGCAAAAAGAGCGATGTAGTTGCGTCAGTTTCAGCTAGAAAGTAGTCTTCTGAAGTACCGTGGAGTTTAATAGTATCTAATGCAGGCTGGAAGTCGGTGATTACTGCATATTGCGATAGACCAAAATCTTGTGTTGAGAGATCGTCATAGTAAGGCTTGCGCCAATCCCCAAGAAGAAAAAGATCTCTTCCTTGAGTGGAAGATCTTCTTGCTTGAGAATCTCCAGCCATCTCGTCCACTGAAAATAGATTTGAAGGGGCAGCACCAGGATCGAAACCAATCAGGACATCGTTACCATTACGTCCCCAAATATATTCAGATGGTTCTGCCGACAGAAAAGGAAATATATCACTTCCTGGTGTTCCTACTGTAGGAGATTGAACGGTACTGTCAACGATTTCTTCTAGTGCAGTAACATCGAGATCGTCAATAATATTAGTGTTAAAGTCTGTCATGTTGGTAATAGTCTCTTAAAATTTTTAACAATCTTAAAATTCCTTGAAAGCAAATCCTTCGGGCAAATTGGGTAGCACTTCGAGGGAATAATTTCTTTTTCAAATAATGCTGTTAATTTGGAAAGATTAAACAGAGCATTTGCACGACTAGCTTCTGGGTTAGATATCGATCGCACTATTTGATTCAAGAGCAAGATCGACTAACTCCAAATTGCTGGTAAAATTTTGTAAGATTCCTGAATTTGCGTCGAGTCGAGCTACCCAGCTATCTGCTGCCCCAGCATTAGTTCCTCCCAAAGAACCTTCAGTAATTCCCGTAACATAGAGATTACCTGCGTTGTCACCACTAATATCGTGAGCATAATCAAAATCGGGAGTACCAAACTGTTGAAGCCACTGGCGATCGCCATCACTATTGTATTTAGCTACCCAGGTGTCATAAGAACCTGCATTATTGCCACCTAAGTCACCATCGGTATATCCTGTTAAAAAGATATCACCATTGGAATCGACCTCAATGTCCCCATATAAAAGACTATCATCCCCCTCCGTACCAAACTGTTGAAGCCATTGGCGATCGCCACTACTATCGTATTTAGCTATCCAGACATCGTAAGAACCAGCGTTATCTCCTGCGAGATCTCCTAGAGTCCATCCTGTAACATAGACATTCCCTTCACTGTCTGTATCGATGCCCCAAGGAAACTCATAATCTTCTGTGCCAAACTGTTCGATAAATTGTAGTTCTCCATCATTATCGTGCTTGGCTATCCAAACATCATAAAGCCCAGAATTGTTTCCTCCTAAATCCCCCAAAGTCCATCCTGTAGAATAAACATTACCCATACGATCGACAGCTATGTCGTAAGCTTCATCATATTGCCTAGTTCCAAACTCTCTAAACCACTGTCGATTGCCATTAGTATCGTATTTAGTAACCCAAGAATCATCGGTTTGGGAGTTTCTTTGTTCTTCGATTGTATATCCTGAAAGATAAACATTCCCATTACGGTCGACATCTATGCCAAAAGTCCGATTAATTATTTCTGTGCCAAACTGTTCGTTCCAAATCTGATTACCATCGCGATCGTATTTAGCTACCCAAACATCAGCGACTTCAGCGTTTTTAGTTGCTCCTAAATTGCCTTCAGTATATCCCGCTACATACAAATTACCTCGATTATCGGTGACAATATCGGTAATCCAATCAAAATTGGCACTACCAAACTGTATATTCCAAATTTGGTTGCCGTCACTGTCGTATTTAGTAACTATGGGATCGTAAGCACCAGCATTATTTCCTTCGATCGAGCCAGTAGTTGCTCCAGCTATATAAATATTACCGGCAAGATCTGTAGCGGAACTTGTGGACAAGTCTATTCCAGTAGTACCTAATTGTCGAGCTTCTTCTGGGAAGGATACTGGTGGTGGAGTCGTACCTTCAAACTGAAACAAGTCATCTTCTAGACTTAGGTCAAAAATTCTAGGTAAAAAAGTAACGAGATCCGATCTAGTTCCCTCCTGCCAAAAGATTGCCGTCCCTAGTTCATTTGTCCCGATGCTCATTTCTTCTAGCGAATAATTTTCGGGACTACCATGTAGCTGAATAATGTCTCGGTTAGGATCTAAGTCGATAATTGTTGCAAATTCATTTAAACCCAAATTAGATGCTTGGCTATCTACATAGTAAGGTTGTTGCCAATCACCGATAATAAATCTATTTTGCCAATCACGACGGGGACTGACTTGTTGTTGCTCTAATAGAGGAACTTCTCGATCGCTAATCCAAATGTCAAGTTTCTGTTGACCGTCGTTAACAACTCCAGGATTATAAGTTATAATGCTGTCGTTTCCACCGCGAGTATATACTATTTGACTATCCCCAACTCCTAAAGTGTAGTCGCTGCCAGGAGTCCATATTTGAGGTACTAAAGTATTAGCCATCTTAATTTTCTCGGTAAATACAAAAAACTTAATATTTTTCTATTTTTCCTATTCTTCAATGGGATAAAACACAAATGCCCAGGCAGCAACTATGGCAAAAAGTCCCGCTACGGGAAATGCGATTTGTACTCCCCAAGGCTGTGCTGGGGTTTTCCCTAACATCAACAAGATTCCTGCCAAGAAAACTCCCATTCCTTGACTAATATTTTGTAACAAGCCTCTAGTGCCAAAAAATATCGCTTCTCGTCTGACTCCAAAATTGCGTTCATCGCGATCGATCACGTCAGGTAACATGGCATTAGGCAAAATAAAAAAACTTGATGAGCCTAAATTGCTAAATAGTAGTAATAACAACCAAGGTGCTAAAGCTGTTCCCACCAAAAAGGGTAATATTCCTACCATTATTAGTCCCAAGCCTAACCATAACATCGTCCCTTGGAAAGCCCGCCTTTTTCCCCAACGTTTGACTAAAGGAATGACTACTATAAAACCCATAACACCACTTCCGAGGATAATACCGTTGACTACCGTGCCAAAGCTAAGGTCTTTGCCCAACAGAGCTACTGCCAAAAATGTAGGACAAGCTGCAACAATACTCATGGCAATTCCTGCCGAGCTAAAACCGGCTACATAGCTTTTAAAAGACCGATCTTGTAATGCCGATCGCAGAGATATCCAAAAAGTTAGAGACTCAAACTTAGAAGGAATAATCTCTTCTTTAACCATCAAAGGCATGGACAAAGCAATAAAACTGATGACTCCCAGGATAATTGCCATACCTTGAAAGCCATATTTATTAACTAATAAAGGGGAACCAATACCGCCAATTGATGCCCCTAGCATACCAACAATAGCCATTAAACTCGAAAGAGTAACTCTTTGTTCTGAGGTCTGAGTCAGAGAAGGCAACCAAGCTAGATAAGAAACTTGATATACAGCGATCGCCAGATTCAACAGGCACAGCAAAACGAGCGAGTAAACTATATTTTCCATTCTGCTGTAGTTTAGAGAAGGGGTAAACAATAAAAAAAAGCTGGCTACTAATGGCACTATAGCCATTGCTAAAAAAGGTCTGCGTCTCCCCCAACAACTCCAATAGCGATCGCTTAGATGACCGATAATTGGCTGACTCATTGCGCCCCCAAGTCTACTAACCAGCATTGCTATACCAACCAGGGCTGATGGAACTAAAAAAGGCAAATTATGAGGATTGGGAATTCCCGGATCGTAACGATAGATCAGCATTGTTAATACTGCATTATTAATCAACAGTAAGCCCATGATTCCTGCAATATAAGGTAGCCATTTTAATAACATTGGGCGAATAGACATCGATCGATTTTAGGTAATATGTAACAAGCAACGGGAGTATCTTCGGGGATGAACAGATATAGTAATAGGTCGGATTAGACTATTACTAATCCAACAAAATCAATATTCTTAAACTGATGACAATCGATCGCTACTCGACTCAGAAGAATCACTACTGGGGGAATCAAAGTCTAGTAGAGTTCCATCTGTTGCCGAAAACCTACCTATCCAAGCATCATAGGAGCCAGCGTTAGTAGAGCCTAAAGAACCTTCAGTAACTCCCGTGACAAAGACATTGTCTCCACTGACACTAACTTCATAAGCATTATCAAGCTCAGAAGTGCCAAATTGTTGAAGCCATAGTTCATTACCATCGCTGTCGTACTTGGCAACCCAAGCATCATAAGACCCCGCATTGCCTTCCCCTGTTAAGTCGCCATCGGTATATCCTGTCAGGTAATAATTACCCAACTCATCAACATCAATACCTAAAGCTGCATCATCTCCTGTGGTGCCAAACTGATCGATCCAAAGTCGATCGCCATCACTATCATATTTAGCAACCCAGGTATCATAAGAGCCAGCATTACTTCCTCCTAAATCACCAAGAGTCCAACCTGTAATGTAAATATCATCATTAATATCTGTGGCAACATCCCACGACCAATCAAAAGTATTAGTTCCGAATTGTTCGATCCATTGCTGGTTGCCATCAGTATCGTATTTAGCTAACCAAATATCATAAGTAACTTCGCCATCGCTATTCAAGTTATTAGGACCACCCAAGTCTCCTCTTGTCCATCCTGTGGTGTAGATGTTATCTTCACTGTCAAGGTCTAAACCAAAAGTTTCATCTCCTTCCTCAGTACCAAATTGTTCGCTCCACAATTGATTACCATTGCTATCATATTTAGCAATCCAAGCATCAGCACTAGGAGGAATCCCTGTATCCGCATTGGGTCCAGCGAAGTCGTCATTGGTATAGCCTGCTATGACTACATCACCAGAGCTATCTACTCTGGGATCGACAAATGGATTGTCACGACCAAAACTACCTAATTGAATTTGCCATTGTCTCCTTCCTATTCGGTTATATTTGCTCAAAACCACATCATTGCCTATTCCTGCATTAGCTCCTGCTAGTCTGCCACTTGTTCGTGACAGCAAATAGACATTCCCCGCAGTATCGGTGTCAATTCCATAAGAATTATCAATGGCTCTAGTTCCAATTTGTCTAGTCCACTCTTCTCTGCCTTGGTTATTGTATTTGCTGATAAAACCGTCTAAGCCTCCTCGATCGCGTCTTCCCAGATTTCCACTAGTATATCCTGCTACCAGAAGTGCGTTAGAGCCATCCTTGCTGTTAGCGATGGTAAAAGATAAGTCAATCCCAGCAGTTCCGAATTGTTCGATTGAGCTTAGAACAGGCTCCTCTGCCGAGCCATTCTCAAATCGAAAGTAATCAGCATCGAGACTTAATCCATCAACGTTGTTAATACTGCCAATCAGTTCGTCATTGGTTTCTCCTTTCAAAAATATTGCCGTTCCCGTTCCCCCTTCTCCCAGTTCGGCAAAATCAACTAGGTTATAATCTTCAGGACTACCATGAAGTTGAATGACATCGTCATTAGGATTAAAATCAACGACGATCGCTACATCATCATCGCCAGTAGTATTGGCATCACCATCATCATAATAGGCTTTGGTGCGATCTCCCAAAATAAATCGATCGCTTTGGCTTCCGCCACTAAATATATCTGTTTCTCCTAGACCAGGTAGGTCTAGTTGAGGATCGACAGCCAGAATTAGATCATTTCCTTCGCGACCTAATATAATATTTGTTCCCGTACTGCCAAATTGGAAGGCATCGCTTGCAGGAGTACCAGCTATAGTCAGACTGTTGATAAAAGCAATTAGGGTATCTAGAAGATCATCTGGTATTGGTAGGTCCAATGATTCTTCTACGATCTCTTCGATAGCTTCTTCTTGTTCTTCTGCGGTGGCATCGCTGCTATCAAAAGTTTCGATAAATTCTTCTGTAGCATCGGTGGGCATCAAAGAAGATTCATCTACTAATAAATCAGTCGCAATTTCATCAGCTATTGGTTCTCCTTCAAGAATACTATTATCATCCATAGCTGTTATAAATTCTTCATTCATTATTTTTAATTTGATAATTTATGTAATTTTCATCATCAAGATATCATAGTTTTTCTTTTTTTATCAATTAAATATTTTGCGTTATTAGGTATTGTAAAAGCTGGTTTTTGAAAAGCAAAAACATTCTCATATTGTTAATAACATGAGTCTATTTATTCGCCGATTAAAATTAATTTTTATATTTTTTTATTTGAGAGATAAACTTTTATCAAAGCCATATTCGTCAAAAACAAAAGCGAAGTCTTGGGTGATTTGTTCTTGACTTAAAGAAAAATCTTCTAGTTTAATCAATTGATGTTGGCGTTGATAATCTTTTTGAGTTCGAGCTTTTTCTTTAACAGTTTGCTTCAATTTGTCACTGGGTTTTATTCCTGTGAAATTCACTATTTCGTTAAAAGTTTTTTCTAAGTCCGAGCGTAATTTATCGTAGCGGACGATCATTACTTTATCTCGATCGATTTCCTGATTTTTTTGCAGTTCATAGAAATAACGATAAAGATCGATATTGTAGCGGTATCTTCGGTTTATATATCTTTGCAATTTGTCTGGGGGAATGTTTTTCACTCCGAGTTGTAAGTCTAGTAAAAACCATAAAACTGAAAGATGAGAAGGAATTGTTTCATGGGGCGAACGGACTAAATAAATAAATTTAGCGTCGGGAAAAGTTTCGAGGATGGTTTTAATTCGATGTACAGATTGTAGGGTTTGTAAAATTACTTGTTGTTTTTCCGTATAGTAAATTTGCCGTTGCAAACAACCTTTAAAAAAATTAATTGAATTGCGACGACGAGACAATGGTTGTAGATCGTGAAACCTAAATTCAGGATGTTCTTCATCGTCAAAACCTAAAGGCGATCGCGCCCAAACAAATTGAGTATCTAGTTTGTGGAAAAATAATAGTTCTTCTTCTTCAGTTTTATCTAAGGCAACTCCATGTCCGACTCGATCTGGTACGATCGACGATTTATTTTTTTTGATTAAATGATTAATAATAGGTTTGACCAAAACACGGGCTGTAAGAGCAGGGAAAAGAATATGCCAGGTTTTGAAAGCGACAAATTCATCTGTTTGCGTCAGTAACTTATGGAGAAAAGTGTTCCCACTTCGGGGATGTCCGATAATGAAGATGGGCTGTTTGACTTTAACTTGGCGATATCGAGGAAAAAATAGGCGGTCTAAAAATAAGGTGAAGTGGGTAAAAGCGATAAAAATTGGCACTAAAAATGTCCAACGCCAAAAAATAGGCTTAAATCTGAAGGTTTTCCAGGCTGAAACAACTATACGATAATAAACTTGCAGCATAATTACACCATGTTTTAATGTGGTTAGTGGTTAGTGGTTAGTTGATAGTTGTCGGTAGTCAGTCGCTCTTTATTTACCAAGAAAAGATCGCCGATTAATAAAGACTTTAATTGGGTAATTGTTGCGTTGAGTTCTTGGCGAGTGCAAACGCCGAAAATATAGCGGTCTGGGCGAATAATGACAATCTGTTTTTGCTGTTGGTTCAACCAGTTGGTAATTTGCTTACTGTAGTCTTCGATGACTTCAACCCCATCTACAAATGAGCGATTGCTATATCCAGGAGGCACAACCGCGATCATCTTAAAAGATAAACTGCTTAAAAAAGCTTGAGATTCAGGAGTGATAATATCTAACCAATCGGTATTGAGTCCTAAAATAGCAAAACCAGTTCCTAAGATGCGATCGAGTAAGATTAACTGTCCTGTATCAGTAAGCACTTGGGGTTGAATAAACATTTGTCCTGCTACAGACTGTAGTTCTCCCTCAGCAGAACTAGCCAAAATCCCCTTGGTTAAAGGTGGCATATCCGAGCCGATGTTTTGAAATTTACTGTTACTGCTAAAACGCCGTACCATGCGCAGTATCGTATCCCGCACTATAGCAAGTATGGGATTGCGAGTTTTGAAAATTTTAAATGCTCGTGTGGCTAATTTAACAATCTCTTGGACGTGGGGTAGTCGTTCGGTTTGATAAGTATCTAAAAGTTTATCTGGTGCTAAACCTCGTAAAACCAAATTCAGTTTCCAACAGATATTTTGAGCATCTCGAATCCCAGAACACATACCTTGACCCAAAATGGGGGGCATTTGGTGAGCTGCATCGCCGACGATAAAAATGCGATTATTACGCCATTGGAGGGCGATTAGGGAGTGAAAATGGTAGACGACAGCGCGGATAATTTTCAGTTTGTCAGGATCGATCCAGTAAGTAGCGAGTAATTCTCTTACCTTTTCAGGTTGCTCCATCTCTTCTTTGGTTTCATTTTTGTCCAAAACAAATTCCCAACGACGATGATTGTTTGTTGAATGAACAAAAACCCCTGGTCTTCTAGTGTCACCAAGTTGTTGTACTTTACTGGGAAGGGAAACTTTTTCCGTTAATAAAGTATCGACTACTAATTGTCGTTGATGAAAACCAAAATCGTGCAATTTAATTTCTGCTAGTTGACGAGTGATACTTCGCGCACCATCACAACCCAAAACATATCGAGCTTGAACTTGGTAAATATTATCTTTTGTGCGATCGCTACTTACCTTAGCTCCGCCGAGATCGCGAACAGTAAGACTAACCCCATCGCGATCTTGAACTATCCCCTCAACAGTATGCGCCAGATGAACGGTTACACAGTCAAAACGAGCGACTCCTCCCCTGAGTTGGGTTTCTAAATCGGGTTGATAAAAAACATAGTTCGGGGAAAAACCATGAGTTAGGCAAGTCTTACTTAATTCAATTTCAAATAAAACATCATGGTGTTTATTTAAAAACTCAACTCCATCAACAGGAGTAGCTACAGATTCGATCTCTTTTTCCAAACCAATCTGTTGAAATATTCGCATAATTTCATGGTTAAAGCCAATAGCACGAGGTAAATGATAAAGATCAGTTTCTCGCTCGAAAACTACAGTTTTAATGCCGTATATTCCTAATAAATTAGCTGCAATTACACCTACTGGGCCATAGCCCACGATGGCTACATCAAAAGCTAGATTGTTCATATAGTTGATACTCCTCTCGTTTCATGGGAAATGCTCACAATTGGATTAGACAGTTATATTTGGTTGGGGATTTTGCTCGAAGTTATACTTTTCAAAAACAAAGTCAAAATCTTGAGCTATTTGCTCTTTACTTAATCCAAATTGTTGTAGGTCGATAATTTTATGTTGGCGTTGATATTGTTTTTGTTTCCCAGCTTGTTTTTTAACAGCTTGTCGCAGTTCATCACTTGATTTAATTCCTGTAAAATTTTCTATTTGAGTAAAGCTTTTTTCTAAATCCGAACAGAGTAAATTGTATGGCAGCACCATTATATTTTCTGAAGGTATTTCGGCTTTTTTTTGTAGTTCATAAAAATAACGATAAAGTTCAAGATCGTAGCGATATCTGCGCTCAAAATACCGTTGTAATTTAGCCTTGGGAATATTATTGAGTCTTTTTTGATTTTTAAAAGTATTATATTCAAGAGTAAGATGAGAAGGAATAGTTTCTTGAGGCGAACGCACTAAATAGATAAATTTAGCATCGGGAAAAGTTTCTAACAGGGTTTTAATGCGACAGGTAGAAAAATGAATATGGGCAATAACTTGTTCTTTTTTGGTGTAATAAATTTGGCGTTTTAAACATTCTTGAAAAAACTTGACTGAGCTATAACGGCGGGAATCTGACTGTCGATCGTATAAACGTAATTCGGGATATTCGCGCTCGTCTAAACCTAGCGGTGATAACAATAGTACAAATTGGGTATCGAGTTTATGTACAAACAAAAATTCATCATGTTCGACTCGATCTAGATAAACTTCATGACCGCTAGATTCGGGCATCATTTGGGTTAAATTATGGCGAATTAGATAATTAACAATCGGCTTAACTAAAACTCGCGCTGTGAGAGCAGGAAAAAATATTTGCCAGGTTTTAAATGCCACAAAATCTTCTGTTTGTGTGAGTAAGTTATGTAAAAAACTAGTCCCACTGCGAGGATTGCCAATGATAAATACGGGATTTTTAACTTTAAGTTTTTGGTATTGAGGAAAAAATATTTTGTCTAAAAAAAGAGTGAAATGTGTAAACAATAAGAACAGGGGCAAAAACAACAACCAACGCCAAAAAATAAGCCGTAGTCCAAATGTTTTCCATGCTGAAATCAGAATGCGATAGTAAATTAATAACATATTTATTTTAAATTAATTACTCAGTAGTATTAGTTACTTTTCTCCAGCCAATAAAGGGAATAAAACGGGGTTTGTTGGCAAACGCAGCAGCATAATTAGTGTTTTCAGATAAAGCTCGCTCCTCAGTTTGAATTCTCTTACTCATCAACCAAGCATTAGCCAAAGAAAAGGCGATCGCGGTAAGATAGGCACTATGAATTAAAGGCAGGAAAGCAATTTCCAAAATTACCCCCAACCAGTTAGGATGTCTCAGATAGCGATAAACTCCCGACTCTACTACTGGCATTCCAGGCATAGTCATAATCGGTAGCGTCCACCTCCACTGGAGAGCTTGCATTGATAGATAGCGTAAAACTTGTCCTGCTATGGTAGCTGTTAGGGCAACGGTAGCTAAAGCGGGAACAAAAGGACGCTCTAAGTACCAAACCTCGACAATCATGGCAATCCACCAGCTTACTTGCAGTACTTTGACCGCACCGAGTAAGTTATCCCCATGTTCTTGTCCGCCTCTTTTAAAAATTTCTGCTTTATGGCGATCGCTCAAACGTACTTCTACAAGTCGCTGTAAGATGACAGCTACTACAATTCCGCTAAAGATATATTTAGTTAACATAGATATTTTCTCCTGAGGGGGTGACAACAAGGCTAAAAAGGAGACAGGGGTTGGGGTGTGGGGTGTAGGGTGTGGGGAAGATAGAAGCAACTTCAGAGTTAGTCGCCAGAAACAAACTGGATCGAACTTGATTCTTCCGTCCCTACCTCACGATAAGCGAGGGATTTTTCCCTACCCCCTACCACCTACACCCTATACCCTGTCAACTTTTAAAGCTGTTTGTCACCCCCTCAGTATTTTCTCCCTTCGCCTTGGCTGATTCTTCCAGCATTCTATTGTACCCAAAACGATCTTGGCCACGAATCATGACAGCTTTCCAATTTTTCAAATTCATATGATTAACATCAAGAATTCTTAAGTTATGGCTATCCTCAAGCATCTTTTTCGAGTAGAGCTTTGTATCAGGTCGAACGATACGACCAGTTAAAGACCATCTCGAATCCTCAGTTAAGTTCCCTTGGGAACCGTGAATTAATCGCTCGGTAAAGATATAAAATTGCCCTGCTTTCATTTCAATCGCCTTGACATCTTTAGCATTAATTGGGTAATCAACTTCTACTCGACTCAATTCGGTTTGTTCTTTACCTGGTTTCTTTGTGTAATAATTTTGTGTGCGCATGGGATAGAGAACTTTATGAGTACCAGGAACGATTGTCATACATCCGTTCTCTTTGGTGGCATCGGTAAGAGCAATCCAGCAGGTTAACTGAAACAAAGATTCTCGATCTGGAGGATAAACAACAGAATTTCTCAGATCGTCTGATAAATATGTCGTAGCTTGATGCCAGGGAGTTCCAGATCCCCCTGGATACTTACGGAAAAATTGAGTCCGCCACAACATCAGATCTGGACCTAACAATTGTGCCAAACGTTCGGTAATAGCTGGATTATTGAATATGCTTAGTAATACAGGATTGTCAAGATGTCTATCTTTGGAATTCATCATCTTGAAAACATAATCTTCATTCCTCGCTGCTTGTTTTTTTTCTTGAATTTCATAATCTCCTTGAGAATATGAATACACAGAAGATTCCTGGTGAATATGGTTGAGTAAATGTTCTCTAACCTGTTCTACTTCGTTTGATGACATCAGGTCAAATGGTCCTAGGTAGCCGTTCTCGTAGAAAAATTCAATCTCTTCTTGAGAGAATCGATATTCTCGATCTACTAATACTTTTGGTTCATAGGAATCTGGAGTTTTCAGTTTGCAATAATAATCGAGATAAACTTTATAGCCACCAGACTTAAAAGCTGTCCAAAACATATGATTATTCCACCCTAAAGGCAACCGCTCGATCGATGATTTTGGCAATAAACCATGTAAAAATCGCAATTTAGCGAGGACATAACCGAATGCAAGCTTAGGACGTAACCATAACTTATGAACTAGGGGATGCATGATTTGTATTAATCCTTTTCTAAACAGTTAAACGTTTGCTATTGCTCAAGAGATAAATTTCTTGTTAATTCCTAGAAAACAAATTTAGTTAGCATTGATGTTCTCTACCACTGCAACAAAATCGCTTCTTGAGAAAAACCAGGACCCATTGCTAACAGCAAGCCATAAGACCCCGTAGGAGGCTGTTCTGCTGCTAAACTTTTATCTAGGATGTATAACACCGTTGGCGAGGAAATATTGCCAATTTCGGCTAAAGCATCCCAGCTTCCTTGTAATATCTGCTTATCTAAGCCAAATTCTTCTTCAACGGCTTGAATGATTTTAGGGCCTCCAGGGTGAACCATCCAGCGATCGATCTTGTCCGTTGAGAGGTTATGGTCGGCAAGGAGGGGGTCAATGGTTTTGTGCAGGGCGATTTTGACATAATCGGCTACTTCTGGTCGCAGAATATTGCGCGTCCCCGTGTCTACTAAATCCATTCCCATCAAATGAACCGTATTGGGTAAAATAATCGAGCGACTGTCAACGATTCGGGGTTGACCCGATCGAGCCAAAGGATGATCTTCACCTACCATTAAAACTGCTGCCGAACCATCTCCAAATAAAGCAGCAGTTACAATTGTCATGATGATATCGCTGTATACTTCTGGTTCTTCGGGCAATCGCTTAATCATTTGGGTTAAGTCTCTTTGTAGCGAACCTTGCCACAATCCCGAAGAGGGTTCCATCGCAAACAATACGGAAGATTCTTGAGGATGTCCTTTTAAATAATCAGCCACCCGAGCCAAACCAAAAGCACCACCCATACAGCCCACCCCCGTTAAGGCCATTCTTTTAATTTCGGGAGAAAAGGGAATGCGATTAGTTAATCTCGCATCCAATCCAGGGGTAGCAGCAATTAGGGTAGTAGCGGTAAGTTGAGATATCTCTTGGGGAGCGATCGCTGCTTTGTCTAGTAACTTGGTTACAGTGGTTTCGATCACATTAAGACACTTGTTAATTGCTTCATTAGCTACTTGAGCCGTTCCAGGGGGGTCGTAAAAAGAATCGAGGGGAAAAGTAAAATAGCGTCCGTTAATTTTGACATTGGTAAAAAAGCGATCGATTGTCTCTAGATCGAAGTCTAGGTCCATCATCAGGAAATACTTTTTTAGTGCTGTTGCCAGAACTTCCTGGGGATAATAGTGTTCGGGAAACCCTGTAGATGTCGCTACAATATACGCCATAAAAATTGCTCCAAAAAATTAATTGCATTGAGAATTAGGAATAATTGACTAGTGGAGATTGCTGCACTAACTGGGCTGAGATAGCTTGTAATAATTCTCGATCGGCAGAATGTAAAAAGAAATGATCGCCTTCAAACATCTGTAGGGCAAAATTGGCTGTAGTTTGGTGCTTCCAAGCAGCTAGTTTTACTTGCTCTACTTGAGAATCTTTTAATCCACCAAAGGCAGTAATCGGCAAATCTAAGGGAGGTTCATTGGCATAAAAATAGGTTTCTAACAGAGCAAAATCCGCCCGTAATATCGGTAAAATTTGCTCTACCAGCTTTTTGTCTTGCCAAACCGCTTCGGGAGTACCATTAAAATTCTCAATCTTTTCAATAAATCGATCATCTGGTAAACGATGAATGGGGGGTTGAAGGTCTAATAACTGAGGAGCATTTCTCCCAGAAACGAATAAATGAATGGGAAGAGGATAGTTACGACGGCGTAATTCTCTAGTTATTTCAAAACCGAGCAATGCTCCCATACTATGACCGAATAAAGCAAAAGGACGGTCTAAATAAGGTTTAAGATGAGGAACAAGTAAGTTAACTAGTTCTTTAATACGAGTTAAGGGAGATTCTGTAAGGCGATTTTCTCTTCCAGGTAACTGTATGGCACATAGTTCGATTTCTGTTGGTAGTTGCTTAACCCAATGGTTAAAAATAGATGCTCCTGCACCAGCATAGGGTAAACAAAAGAGGCGCAAGCTAGCTTGAGGATTAGGTTGGGGAAAAATTAACCATGAATTATCCTTAACCTTTTGCTTAGTAGCGATTTCGGTTACTGTGGCTAACTTCTTGTTGTGATGAGAAACTTCTGGCTCTTCCTTACCATGATGTTTTTCAATCAGAAACAGCAATTGAGTTAAAAATTGTTCTAGGTTGAGTTCGGCTAAAAATTCTACGGGGATCGAAATACTAAATTGTTCCTCGATACGTCTTCTTAGTTCTGTAGCCATGAGAGAATCGAGTCCGAGACTAGAAAGACGCTGTTGCCAATCTAATTGGGATGGTTTGATTTTCATTACTTTAGCTAGTAGTTGACCAAAGTACAGCTTTAACAATTGTCGCCGTTTTTCTGGTGAAGCAGCTAAAAGCTCATCTCTTTGCTGATGCCAATTTTCCTGCTGTGTCTCGGTATTGAAAGTAGAAGTCGCTACAGCACGATCGCCAGCTTTTTGGGAATTAACTTCAGATGTTACCTTTCTTTGTTTTTGGTGTTTATTAGCTATAAGTTCTAGCAACTTGGGTAGCAATTTAATTTCATCTGTTGAAAGCGTTTCTTCTGTTTCCAACTGACTTTTTACCTGCTCGATTTTTCCTTGGTCTAAAAGACAAAAGAGTGGTGTCCATTCTGTTGCTGGAGATGAAACATTTTGACGATTGTGGTTGTTTTGAATCCAGTAACGCTGACGCTGGAAAGGATATGTCGGTAGTATTACTCGACGACGTTGGGGATAATCTCTCTCGAAACTCTGCCAATCGATCGCCATACCTTGTAGATATAATTGAGCTAAACTATCTAATATTTGCTGCCAGTCTGAGGTTTGGGGTCGCAGACTAGGTAGAAAAGTATAATTGTCAGCATCCGCATCAGATAAGCAAAGACGACCCATACCCAATAAAATCGGTTTTGAGCCAATTTCTAGTAAAATCTCACAATCTTGTCGAGCTAAAGTTGCCATACCTCGAGCAAATTGAACTGGCTGTAAGATGTGATTGCACCAATATTGAGGAGTAGCAATTTCCTCTGTAGCTAGCTCTCCTGTAACATTAGAAATTAAGTTTATTTGGGGAGGTGAGTAACTTATTTCTCTAGCAATCCGTTCAAAGTCTGCTAGCATTGGCTTCATCAGAGGAGAATGAAACCCATGAGAAACTTGTAATGTTTTGGCTTTAACTCCTTGAGCTTCAAGTTGGCTCTTCACCTTATTCACAGCTTCTCGTTTGCCTGAGATTACGATGCTCCTAGCCCCGTTAAATGCTGCGATCGCTACTTCACCATCATAAGGCTCAATTGCTTTAATTACTCGTTCTGGATCGGCTAGCAGGGAAACCATTGCTCCATCTTGAGGCAGAGACTGCATTAAACGCCCTCTTGTGGAGATTAGTTTTAAACCATCCTCCAGACTAAATACTCCCGCCAGGCAAGCTGCGACATACTCCCCTACACTATGACCCATCATCAATGTCGGTTTAATCCCCCAGGATTGCCATAACTGTGCCAAAGCGTATTCGAGGGAAAATAAAGCAGGTTGGGTATATTGGGTTTGGTCTATATCGGGTGTGGGGTTAGAGGGGTAAATAATCTCTAGCAGCGGTTTATCTAAATAGGAGCTTAAGATATCTACACATTTATCTAAGGCTTTACGAAAGGTGGGTTGAGTTTCATATAGTTCCCTTCCCATACCCACATATTGCGAACCTTGTCCTGTAAACAGAAAAGCTATTTGTGGCTTTTTGCTTACACTCAAACAACCTGTGGCTATGCTTCCCGTTTCTTTTCCCGCAATAAATGCTTGAAGAGACTGCTGTAACTCAGTTTTTGAGTTGGCGATCGCAACTAAACGACGCTCGAAGTGAGTGCGCCCCGTATTAGCGGTAAAACAGATATCTGATAGAGGAATTTCGGGTTTAGAATCGAGGAAATTGCTATACCTTTGTGCTAATTCTTCTAAAGCGCGATCGCTTCTCGCCGAAAGGGTTAATATCTGTAAGGGGCGTTCTCTGCTTTCTGTAGTTTCTTGTTTCGGGGTAGTTGCTTCTTCTAACACTACATGAGCGTTTGTTCCGCCAAAACCAAAGGAACTAATTCCCGCTAGGCGCGTTCCACCTTCTACAGTCCATTTTTGTCTCTCAGTGGGAATAGATATGGGGGTTTTGTTAAGGCGAATATAGGGATTCAATCGCTTCAGATGTAAATTGGGCGGAATTTCTCGATGCTGCAAGGCTAAAACTACTTTGATCAATCCCGCTATTCCTGCTGCTGATTCTAAATGACCGATATTAGTTTTAACCGAACCAATAAAGCAGGGACGATCTGACTGACGCTCTTCCATTAGCACTGTTTTTAAGGACTTAACCTCAATCGGATCTCCTAAAGGAGTTCCCGTACCGTGAGCTTCAACATAGCTAATTTCTGCTGGTTTTACCCCTGCATTTTTTAAAGCTTGACGAATCACTGCTTGTTGAGAAGGGCCATTGGGGGCTGTAATCCCGTTGCTCAGTCCATCTTGGTTGACAGCAGAGCCTCGAATCACCGCCAGAATATTATCTTTGTCTCTCAAAGCATCACAGAGGCGTTTAAGAATTACTACACCACAGCCTTCGCCCCGAACATAACCGTTAGCATCCGCATCAAAAGTCTTACAACGTCCATCGGGGGACATCATTTGAGCTTGAGAAAAAACAATGTTGAGTTCTGGGGTCAAAATCAAATTTACCCCCCCAACTACACAGAGATTAGATTCTCCCGTTCGCAAGCTTTGACAGGCTAAGTGGACTGCCACCAAAGAAGAAGAACAAGCGGTTTCAATTGCCAAGCTTGGCCCTTTTAAATCCAATAGGTAGGAGAGGCGACTAGAAGCTAAACTGAGGGTTGTGCCGAGACCATCATAGGCACTAATTTGAGTCAGATCGCTAACATTTTTATACAGCAATTGATCGTAGTTGACCACTGCCATAGCAGTAAATACTCCCGTCTGCGTTCCCGCTAATTTATCTGTTGGCAGACCAGCATTTTCCAGTGCTTCCCAAGCGGTTTCTAAAAACAGCCTTTGCTGAGGATCCATTCGTTCTGCTTCTCTGGGAGAAATATTGAAAAATAGAGGATCGAAACCATCCACCTGGGATAAAAACCCTCCCCAACGAGTATTCATTTTGCCTTGGGTAGCAGGTTGGGGATCGTAAAACTTATCGATGTCCCATCTATCTACTGGAACTTCTGTAATGGCATCTATGCCATTACTCATCAGTTGCCAAAATGCTTCTGGCGTTTCTGCCTTAGGAAAACGGCATCCCAGACCGATAATTGCAATGTTTTCCATTGTCTACCTATTAGTTTTAAGGACGTTACCTATATCGAGAAATAAATAAGAGGAAGAATAATAAAATACCCATGCAGAAAAATTCACTTTCTCTGGCGCGATCGATACATACTCTTATTTAGTAAGGTTGTTTTAAGCAACAACCAGCTTGGAAAACTGCTGAAAAGTTTTAATGTTTCCTTGGATGGCGCGATCGATCTTTCCTCCTGAAGCCATCAGGTTCATGTCACGATTGGCCGACCAAAGATAATCTAAACTATCAAAAGTCCGTCTAAACTCCTGTAAGAGACTTTGATGAAATTTGACATTCTGATGAAATCCTTGATGCTCTTGACATAAAGACTGCTCCAGCCAAAACAGGGCATCTTTAGCTGACATTCCAAAAATATCAGACTGCAAAATTTTATAGATAAAGCCCATCACCGAATAATCATCGGGGCGATGTCTGTCGGGTACTACTGCCGAAAGTCCATTCCAAATTCTGTCTTGTAACTTGTAAAAGGCTAAATTTGCCACAAATTTTTCGTAGGCTGTAGGTTGGGGAAAATCTCGATAAAGTTCCCGTGCCATAAAGCGAGAAGTGGTGGTGTGAAAAGCTTCATCTAAGAAATGATAGTAAGCAACTGCTGTAGGTGTCGGAATAAACTCTCCTTGCTTCTGTAATTTTCTAAAGTATTTACAGTTACTATGTTCGGTGTGCTTGAGACCCAAATTAGCCATAAAACGCAGTGTATAGTAATGGCTGGCCAAAAAAGGCGATCGCCCCCAATTATAGCTAAAAAATTGGAGCAAGGCTCTAGGGGCTAATCCTTCTCCCATAAATCCCGTACTAAAGGCTGGAGGAAAATTATCTTTTTGTTCTAATTCTTTTAAATGCTCGGAATAGTATTGTTCTTTTCCTTTGAGCATCCGCTCGGCGAGAAAACGCAAAGTATAGTATTGGTATTGCGATGCTTTTTCTGCCCAACCTTGATAATTGGACTTATATAATTTGCCTTTAAGTGAGTCTTTGAAAGCTTCCTTGCCCAACAGAGCTTTCAGCATCTGATAGCAAATTTTGCGAAAGACATGAATGTGAGACAGTTCTTGTTCGCTTTCTAAATCTAATATCTTAGCTACAGTTTCATAGCCTGGAATTTTGGCGAAAACTCCCCCCGTAATCTTGTTATAGACAATTGTTTGAGTTTCACTGGTGGCAGTGAAATTGTACATTACAAACCAATATAAATGATTGAGGGCGATCTTTTGGTCTTCCGAAGACTGTTCGTATAGAGGCGTTCCATACAATAATGACAGTTCGGGGGCATTCCAGTAATAATTGCTGACATTACTGTATCGGAAACTGCGGTCTAACTCTTGAATTTTTTCGGTGTATTCGGAATCGGTATTGCTATGATAAGTTCTTTCGAGCAATTGCAGGGCGGAACTTTTGGACTGCTCTAGTTGAGGCGACGATAGCTTAATATCTGGTGCTTGAATACTTGGTAACATTTTTTTTACAGGCTTAAATGTACTGAAATTTTTGACTCGATCGATAATTACGGGAATTTAACCTGCAATTTGCCGAGAAAACCGCTGCCAAGACTTGATATTATTTTTCAGGGCGCGATCGATCTTGCCTCCTGAAGCCATGATCCGCATTTCGCGGTTAATAGGCCAGAGATAGTCGAGGCGATCGAAAAAGCGACAGAATTCTGAGAGTAGGCGTTGATGATACTTAAGATTTACATGAAATCCTTCATGTTCTCGACACAAACATTGTTCCATCCAATGGAGTGCCTCAGAGGATGACATCTCAAACAGGGGAGACTGGAGCAATCTGTAGAAGGAGAGGAAAAAAGAGGTATCATCACGAAAAACTGCGGGTAAACCTCCAGAAAGACCCCCTAAAACTCCCTTTTGTGCTAAATAGATCGTCAAATTAGCGACAAATTTTTCATATGCTGTAGGTTGGGCAAAGTCTCGGTATAATTCTTGAGCGATTACCTGAGACATTGTAGTGTGAAAGGATTCATCCAACAAATGATAGTAAGAAACAGCCGTAGGAGCGGGAATAAATGCTTCGGTTTTCTCTAGTTTTTTGAAAAGTTTGAAATATTGATGTTCGTATGTCTTTAAAGACATATTGGCAATCATCCGAACTGCATAATATTGTGATGCCAAAAAGGGAGAACTACCCCAGTTGAGAGTAAAAAATTTAAAGGCAGTAGGGGAACCAGTTAGTTCGGCTAAACCACCGCTAGTTGTTGGAATCGATCGATTATCTTGTTCTTGTAAATATCGAGAATAAAAATTAGTCTTACTACCAAGCAGCAAACGGCTGACAAAACGAAAGGTAGCTTCCCTAGCAGCTTCTAAAGAAGAATTGAGAGACTTAATCCAAACAGGGTCTTTGAACTGACCTAGTTTATGCGATTTTTGGGAAAGGGGATTACCCAGACTTGATTTTCCTAGCAGAGCTATTTTTGTCTTGTAACCAATCTTCTGAAAAGTTTTGATGTGATGACGTTCCTGGGAAGTCTCGAACTCTAGTTCCTGACACAAGGTTTTATAATCGCCAAAATGAGCAAAAACTCCTTCGGTGATTTGATTGTAAAGCATGGTATTTGCTTCGGAGTTGGCCGTATGGTTATATTGCCCTACCCAATAAAGATGATTGAGTGCTAGCTTTTGTGACTCAGAGGCTTCCTCATATAATGGCGTGCCATAAAGGGTTGAGAGCTTCGGCTCTCCCCAATAGCGATCGCTGTTACTACTGTAGTCAAAATTTTTGCCCAACTCGGCGATTTTTTCAGTGTAGTCAGAGTCGGCATTGCTCTGATAAGTTTTTTCAATTAGTTGAAAATGCTTGGGTAGATTGGAAGATTGGTTGGGCTGAAGTAATACTTGAGTCTTGTTTTGCATAATACTTCTTGTTAGAGATTTACCAAAAAATAGCAGTTAGGTTTGATTTGTCTTTGTCGATCGAGACGCTGCCATTAGTTCTGAATTTTTAATCAGATAGAGACTCAACTATGTGCTGAGACAATGTTTTAATGGTGGGGTAATCGTAAAGTAAGGTTGGATCTAGTTCTCGCTCTAGCCAATCTTCTAAATCGCCTGCCAGTCCCACCGCTGCGGAAGAATCTAATCCATAGCGATCGAAGGGAATAGTGACATCAATTCTGTTCGGGTTTACTTCTAGAAGTTCGGCTACATAATTGACTATCCAGGTTTGAACTTCTTTCTGCGTAGGCAGTTGTTTGACAGTAGCGCGATCGCTTTTTACATCTGTAGACATTTGGTCAATTTGAATACTTTCCATTTCCATCTTTTCTTTATCTTTTTTTTATGCTTGCAATACTGTTGTTACTGAATTGGCTCAGCTAGCTAGTTGCCATTTAAGTTAACCTGCTTATCTATTTTCCCGTTGGTAATTTTTGGAATACAGATTCGATTTCCGCCTGTAGATGGCGAAATTCAGCTTTAAATTGAGGATTTTCGCTCCAATCCTCCACTACATTTAAACTTCCATTCAAAAATTTAGTCCGACAAGCATGACGCTGAATCTTGCCACTAGAAGTTTTGGGAATACTTCCTGGTTTAACTAATACAGTGGCATAAACTTGTAGTCCGTGTTCTGCGGTAACTGCTTCTCGAAAACTGCCTATTATTTCATTCATATTCAGTTTTCGTAAATAGCTGCGTTCTACTTCTTGGACTATTACCAATCGCTCCGAACCTTTGGCTTCTACTGCAAATGCTGCACTACAGCCCACTCGTAATGCAGGATGGCTTTTTTCTACGGTCTGTTCTATATCTTGGGGATAATAATTCTGTCCCCGAATAATAATTACATCCTTGAGACGACCAGTGACAAACAACTCTCGATTTTTAATATATCCCAAGTCCCCTGTCCTCAGAAATGGCCCTTCTTTAGTATCTGCTAAGTAAGCAGAGAAAGTTTTTTCTGTCTCTAAAGGTAGATTCCAATAGCCACCAGCTACGCTCGAACCAGATACCCAAATCTCGCCGACGCGATCGTCTTCACACCTAGTTAAAGTTTGAGGATCGACGATCGTCATGTTCATATCTAACCAAGTTTGACCGCAGCTAACAATTTTGCGAATATTACTATCTCGATCGCTACTATCTACTATTTGATTTTCCTCTAGGGCTGTTCCCGAGACTTGATGTACTATTGGCTCGGTAGTTTTTAATCCTCCAGTAACAAATAGTGTGGTTTCTGCCATTCCATAGCAGGGATAGAAAGCTTCTCTGCGGAAACCACAAGATTTAAACGTCTCGGCAAATTTTTCTAAAGTTTCGGCTCTAACTGGCTCTGCTCCTGTAAAAGCTAATTCCCAGCTACTAAGATCGAGACTAGCTCGCTGTTCGGGCGTAATCTTGCGAATACAAAGATCGTAAGCAAAATTAGGGCCACCACTGGTGGTTGCTTTATAGCGAGAAATCGCTTGTAGCCAGCGAAACGGCTTGTATAAAAAGTCCACTGGCGACATTAAAAAACAAGGTCTTCCCAGATACAGAGGCTGTAAGACATTGCCAATCAATCCCATGTCATGGAATAAGGGCAACCAACCGACAACAACAGTATCTTCTGTATGAGCAAACGCTTTTTTAATCATTTGCTCATTGTGCAACAGGTTACTATGAGTAATCATTACTCCCTTGGGCATTCCCGTAGAACCAGAAGTGTACTGAAGAAAAGCCAGGTTGTCACTGGTTATCTCTGGGTCTAGCCATGACTTTGCTAGTTCGCTAGCAACATTATCGGTAGCTAGCCACCGCAACGTCTTAAATTCCGAAGTCTGGGCAAAGCGTTTCTCTATGTTACTCAAACCAGATGTAGTAGTTAGAGCTACCTTAGCCTGGGCATCTGTGACTAGTGCTTGCAATCTCGACATATTCTGATTACGCCGAGGTGGATAGGCAGGAACAGCTACTACTCCTGCATACAAACAGCCAAAAAAGGCAGCAATAAATTCTAGACCAGGGGGATACAATAGTAAAGCTCGTTCACCTTTGGCTATTAGAGATTGGAGAGAAGTCGCGATCGATTTTGCTCTTTGGTCTAATTCCCGATAAGTTAGTCTATCTATTTCTATTTCTCCACGGTGGAGAAATGTATAGGCTGTTTGCTCAGACTGATGTTGCGCTCTGTAGCCCAACAAGTCTACTAAAGTCGAAAATTTGTGTTCTGTGTTTAATGAATAATCTAAACATATCTCGGGTATGGTGTTAATTCTATCTGCCATAGTTCTCTCTGCTTTTGGCTAAAAGGAATCAGTAAAGATACTCGATCGGAACAGATTTTTTATTGACCTCAAAAGTTGATAACATAAGCAACAACTGCTTATCGCCGATAAGAAGTAATTTGCCAAGTCCAAGGTAATCCGCGCCCTTGACAACAGAGCCTGCGAGTGACTTCGTCAATCTTAAGAAGCCTGGCATCTCTGATTTATCATGAATAGTATTCGGTCAACGAAAAAAGATGCGCTCTTTGCATGACTTTAAATAGCGTTCTCGAAATGAACAGTTCACACTTATTGAAGATCGAGAATTGGCTAAGTTCGATCTACTTCATTGAAAACAGTAAATTATTACAGGAAACGCTTTAAACCTTGTCTATTAATTAGATCTATTCAATATATAGTAAGCAGTTTTCAGAAAAACTCTTACTTATACCTCTTGCATAAAAAAGTGGTTAATCAATCTCTTCCTTGTCTCCTTTATCTCTCTCTTCTTGCTCAAGCTTTTAATTAAGACTTAGGTGATTTCCCGCCAAAGACCATACCAACCTACTGCCATAAAATCAGTATATCGTTGCTTCCTTGAGGGTATAATCATTGCTGGAAATTACCTTATACAAGAAGTTTACTCTATACAACAAAACCTGCTCAAATAGCTTTGATCTTAGCTTTTGACTAATAAATTATCGAAGCTCCCATTCCAATCTAGAGGAAGTAAAAAGGCAGAGAAGAAATTCGGTAAATTTAATTATTATCAGTTGATAAACTCGAAACTCTGTCATAATGTATATACTCCGGATGTACTAAGTTCAAAACACTACATTCGGCAACTAAAGGTCTGAGCTAGTGTAGCAGCACTAAGCTTAGGCCATTTTTGCTGGCTCAGCTGAAGATAAATCAATTAACTGAGCTTATTATCCTCTTCGTTGCTTAAATTTAAGTAAAATCCCGTTGAATCCAATATATTTGACTTCAACAACCCTACTTAACTAAAAGCTACAGGAAACGAAAATAAATTGCAAATATAAAATAGTAATCTTTATCTAATCTTTACATAATTCTTGAGACAATCTACTGAATATACTGAAATTTTAAATATTAAAATAACTGCTTACCGCAATAAAGAAAACTTATTGACAAGCATTGAGACGACATCAGTTTTATATGAGTAGACATTGCCCGCTAACATAAACAAGGACAAAGACTTGTGTAATATAGCGTTTCTCAGTTTACTGAGGTACATTTTACTTCTGCCTCCTGCCCTCTGCCTTCTGCCTTAAAACGAACAACTTTGTACCTCATTGATTTGAGAACCGCTATATGAGTTAGACAGTAATTTTTAGAGCAAAAAGAAAGCTGAGACTTATGCAAAAATCAGTAGGCGATCGAGTCTCAGCTATGGAAATATAATCTCGCCTCGATTTTATTCAAGTTTTTTATGATGTCGATCTCTTTTATCAAATTGTTGAAAACTATTGTTGTTTGGTTCTTTAATGAACGGGGATCGATATAAGTAATTAACTCAAAGAAATAAGTCGATCGCCTTTTGCCAATTCTTTAGATGCAGTTAGGATCGCTTCTCTTGCCCAACTATCAGCAGTTAAAATATCTTCTAAACTTGGAGTCTGTTTATTTTGAATTGTAAAGCGATCGCAGACAGTGGCAATTAAACGAGGAATATCTAAAAATTGAATTTTTTCGGCTAAAAATAGGGCAACAGCTTGTTCGTTAGCTGCATTAAGTACCGCAGGCATCAAACCACCAGCACTCCCCGCAGCATAGGCTAGTTGCATACAGGGATATTTTTGATGATCTGGTTCGCGGAAAGTAAGACTACCCGCTTTTACTAAATCTAATTGCTGCCAATCAGTGTAAATTCTTTCGGGGTAGGAAAGAGCATAAAGTAAAGGTAAGCGCATATCTGGCCAACCCAATTGAGCTAGTACAGAGGTATCTTGCAATTCAATAAGAGAATGAATAATACTCTGAGGATGAATGACAATATCGATGCGATCGTAGTCTAGACCAAACAGATAATGAGCTTCGATCACTTCTAAGCCCTTATTCATAAGCGTAGCAGAATCGATGGTAATTTTTTGTCCCATCGACCAATTGGGATGTTTGAGGGCATCTTTAACTGTAACAGAACTTAATTTTTCTACAGGTAAATCGCGGAATGAACCGCCAGAAGCCGTTAAAATAATTCTTCGTAAACCATCTTCTGGTACACCCTGGAGACATTGAAAAATAGCAGAATGTTCTGAGTCGGCAGGAAGTAATTTAACGCCGTATTTTTTGACTAAGGGTAAGACTACAGGCGCACCTGCAATTAAGGTTTCTTTATTAGCTAAAGCAATATTTTTTCCCGCTTCGATCGCAGCGATAGTAGGTAACAAACCAGCACAACCAACAATACCAGTGACTACAGTTTGGGCTGCACCATAACGGGCTACTTCCGCTACCCCTTCAGACCCTGCTAGAATTTGAGGTGGATTGGATAGAGAGGCGATCGCTTCTTTTAATTCTGGCAATTTTTCTGGATAGCAAGTCGCCACAATTTCAGGCTGAAATTGACGTATTTGTTCTGCGAATAATTCAATATTATTTCCTGCTGCCAACCCAATAACTTTAAAGCGATCGGGATGATGAGTAACTATATCTAGAGTTTGTGTACCGATAGAACCAGTAGAACCAAGTATAGAAATTGCTTTCACGATATTTTATTTTTTATTAAAGATTTACTCGATCTCTACTATAAATTCTCAATGGACTCTAGTTAAGGCTAAATTTAATTTAAATATATTTTGATAGGGCTTTTGTGATGCAATCTAGACATGGCAGTTAAAGACTGAAGCTATTTTCTGGTTATAGGTCGTTAAAATTGTTTCTAAAGTGTTAAATCAGTATTTATATATAATGAAGCTACTTCTAATTCTGAGGTTATTCAAAGAAGCCTTTCAACATTGGCAGCGAGATAAAGTATCTCGTCTAGCTGCTGCCTTAGCTTATTATACAATCTTTTCTATTGCACCTTTGCTGGTAATTGCCATCGCCATTGCTGGAGCAGTTTTTGGGCAACAAGCTGCTGAAGGACAACTTATGAATCAATTAGAAATATTAGTTGGTAGTCAAGCCATCGGCGCGATCGAACTCGCTTTAACTAATGCTGCTCAACCTGGTACGGGAAGTATTGCTTCCCTTATTAGTATTGCAGTACTATTAATCGGTGCTTCGGGGGTATTCGCTCAACTACAAGATGCTCTAAATACCGTCTGGCACGTTCAACCCAAACCAGGTAGAGGAATTCGGGTTTTTATTCGCAAGCGACTGTTGTCATTCTGTATGGTGCTATCGATCGGCTTTTTTTTAATCTTGTCTTTAATAATCAGTACGGTTATAACCACCCTAAGCAAATATAATACAGATTTTTTACCAGGTTCGGATTTTTTATGGGGAAATATTGATTTTTTTGTTTCCCTTGGTTTAATGATTTTTATGTTTGCGTTGATGTATAAATATGTTCCCGATGTCAAAATTGCCTGGAAAGATGTTTTAGTTGGAGCAATAATAACAGCTTTACTATTTTCTTTTGGTAAATTTCTCTTAGAGGCATATCTCAGTCAAAATAGTGCTGCTTCTGCCTATGGTGCTGCTGGATCTTTAATTGTTTTTTTGGCTTGGGTATATTATTCAGCCCAAATTATTTTATTCGGTGCAGAATTTACCCAAGTTTATGCTCATAAATATGGTTCGAGAATTTTTCCAGATAAGCACGCTCAATGGTTGTCTTAGATTTTTTATCCCTCAAAAATATCGGTTAAATTATATTACAATAAATAAGCTTTAATACAAAAATCCTAAATTAGAAAATATTAATAAATAGTTAAATGTAATTTAAGTTACAGAAGTTTTAATAAGCTTAACCTTTTTTTTCTTTAAATTACTGGGGTCTTTTGGCAAGATAATCGAGGAAATTATTATCTCAGCAAATATGGAATTAGTTCAACTACTAACCCAAAACTTAGGAATTGAAGAAAATCAAGCTAAAGGTGGCGCAGGACTTATTTTTGAATTAGCAAAACAAAAACTAGACGATGGGGAATTTTCTCAGGTAGCTGGTGCTATTCCTGGAGTCAGTGAATTAATTAATGCTGCACCTCAACCTGGCACTGGTTTAGCAGGCGCAATTGGTGGTTTAGCAGGCGCACTTGGTGGCGGTGGTAATATTGCAAATTTAGCTGCTTTAGCTGGTGGTTTTACTCAATTAGGCTTAAATCCCGCTATGGTTAGTCAGTTTGTCCCTGTCATTCTTTCTTTTGCCCAAAATCAAGGTGGAGATAGAATCAAGAATATTTTGGCAGAAGTCTTAAAGTAGTTATCTCGAATGTAATCGATCGAGAAAAGATCTAGGGGGCATCGCGATGCCCCCTACTTTGCTTTAATTGGTAAACCTATAGTAAAAGTAGTATTGCCTGGTTGAGAAGCGCAAGAAATTGTGCCTTGATGGCGATTTTCCACTACCCTGCGGACGATATCTAAACCCAAACCCGAACCCTTACCGACAGGTTTGGTAGTAAAAAAAGGTTCAAAAATGCGCGATCGCACTTCTTCGGGAATACCCGCACCAGAATCACTAATGCTGACTAATACCCGATCTTTACAGCTAGAAGTGGTAATTTGGATTTTACCTTTACCATCCATGGCATCGATCGCATTATCAATTAAGTTAGTCCATACTTGATTCAGTTCGCTACCGTATGCCCAAATTTTGGGAACATTGCGATCGTAATTGCGCTTGATTTCGATTCCGTGTTTTAATTTATAAGAAAATAGCCTCAAAGTATCTTCAATACCATCGTGAACATCAACAATTTGCTGTACGCCCCGATCTAAGTGAGAATAAGATTTCATTGAAGCAATTAAAGTAGAAATTCTTTCCGCACCGCGCAAACCTGCTTGAATACTAGACATTACATCAAAAGAAAGGGCAAGCCAACGTATACCCATATCTCTCAATTCTGTAGAGTCATCCCGCCAGCGATCCATCAAGGTATCGAGAATTTCTGGGGTAACGCCTCCTGCTGCTAGGGGTTCGGCTAATTTCCAAGCTTCTTCAACTCCATAATCTTCTAGCCAATCTAGCAATTCTTCTTCTCGATCGCTAATAGTTAGAGCATCCAAATGACCTTCAATAATCTTATCGTAACCGCGATCGCGCACTTCGAGCCATTGTTGTGTATGGTCTTCGTCTACATTATGCTGACCATATACTAAATTCATTCTTTGTAATTCTAGCAGAGCAGGAGTAACATCTTTTAATGCCCGTACTAACGCTGCTGCGGGGTTATTCAATTCGTGGGCTAAACCAGCAGCTAAATTACCCAAAGCTGCCATCTTTTCGCGGTTGCGGATAAAAGACTCTAAACCTTTGATTCTAGTCTGTACAGTCTGAAAAATAGTTCTTTCAAAGTCTCGACACTCGTGTAATACTTCTAGGAAATCTTCCCCAGCAATTTCGTAAACACGGCAATCTGTTGCAGCACAGAAAGTTACAGGGACTGGTTCTTCAGTCAGAACGGGAATTTCTCCTACAAAAGCTGGTGCGTCATGTTGCCCGATGGGCATATCGATCCCGTCACTCCTTCGAGAAATACCCATACTACCAGTTAAAATAACAAAAAATCCTCTGGGAGGATCGCCTTCCTTAACTAGAATCTCCCCTTTGGTTAATTTTATAAGAGTAGCGCGATCGCATATCCAATCAATTCTCGTTTTTGGTAAATGTTGAAATAACTCTAAACGCAGCAGTTCTTCAGGACACAACATAATTAATTACTCTATTTTTGATTAATTGGAGTAAAATTCCCTTTTTTAATACTTGCTACTTGCTACTTTATACGTGCTACTTAACTTTATCGCGATCGTGGGGAGATTCTAAATCGATAATCGGGCCTAAAGGCACAATTCTACTAGGATTGATATGAGGATGACTTTGATAGTAATGTAATTTGATATGGTCTAGATTACAGGTCTTTTTCACCCCTGGATGCTGATAAATATCTTTAAGATAATTCCATAAATTAGGATAATCCCAAATATGTCTGAGATTACACTTAAAATGGACATAGTAGACGGGGTCAAACCGTAGCAAAGTAGTAAACATACAGATATCTGCTTCGGTCAAGACATTGCCACAGAGATATCTTTGGTTGCCTAGAATTGCCTCCCAATAATCTAAAGCTTCAAATAATTGAATAACAGCTTCATTATAAGCAACTTTTTTAGTCGCAAAGCCAGCACGATAGACACCATTATTAATTGGTTCGTAAATTTTATCGATCGCCTCGTCTATTTTTGTTTGTAGCTGTTTGGGATATAAATCTACTCGTTTGCGAGCGATCGCTGCAAACTCGGTATCTAACATCCGTATGATTTCGCGGGATTCGTTATTAACAATAGTATTAGTTTTTTTATCCCATAAAATCGGTACTGTCACCCTACCCGTGTAGTTGGGATCGGCTTTAGCATATACATCTCGTAAATAACTCGTCCCATTTACTGTATCGGGAGTAGCACCAGGATAATCTGAAAATTCCCAACCATCTTCTGCCATCAAAGGGGCAACTACAGCAACACTAATAGCATCTTCTAAACCTTTTAGTTCCCGCATAATTAAAGTGCGATGCGCCCAGGGACAAGCATAGGATACATAAAGATGATAGCGTCCTGCTTCTGCTTTAAACCCACTAGATCCATCTGCGGTTATTTTTTGGCGAAAGGTAGTCGGATTGCGCTTAAAACGTCCTTTGGAGTCTTGCTCGTAACCTTTTTTCTGCCAGACTCCATCAATCATCATTCCTGTAGCCATAATTTATCCCGTAGTTTTGAGCTTTTATTAGCTTGGGTTAGTAACAAAAATTAATTGAGTTAAAGACTCCACCAATTTTAAGAGTGTATTTAATTGGATGGAGTTTAAGATTATGTGACTTGGAAACTAATAACTAATAGCTTGTTTATTCTTCATCCGAAGTCATAATCTTCGGAACGCGAAAATATTCCCCTTCTTGTTCTGGTGCTGCCTGAATTAGGGTTTCTCTATCATCAAAGGGTTTTAGTTTATCGGGGCGGGTAATATTGCTCAATTCGATCGCTCTAGTAGTGGGTGGGACATCGGTAGTATCCAATTCACTCAATTGTTCAAAGTAATCCAAAATACTATTAAGTTGAGTGGTAAATTGTTCTTCTTCTTCAGAGGTAAGATCCAGACGTGCTAGATGGGCAACTTTTTTAACTTGTTCGCGATCGATCATGGGCAATTAATTAAGTAGCAAGTAGTAAGTAGTAAGTAGTAGCTTAAAAGAAGACATCCATTTCCGAACGTCCAGTAATTTTCAGCCAGTTTTGAGCTTCCATATAGTTATTGGGAGCGATCCGAATTGCTTGTTTCCAATATTCTGCTGCTTTATCGTAAAAAGCTTCTGCTTCTTCATCTCTGCCTGCTTCTTTGGCTTTTTCCCCTTCATAATGGTAAAGTACGGCAATATTATTTAAGGCTTGAGGCATACGGGGATTGAGATCGATCGACTCATTATAGTATCTGATTGCCTGGTCTACGTCCCCATTACTAGCGTAGATTAAGCCCATATTGTAAAGAATATAACTGCGATCGTTAGGGTCTTCTTCTAGTTTTAGAGCTTCTTCGTAGTTTTCTAATGCCTCAGCATATTCTCCATCCCCTTGAGCGGACATTCCATCCCGATAATAAGCAAAAGCTTCTTTGGCTTTTTTATTAGTTGGTAAGGCTTTGAGAATTATATCCGCCATTACCGTAAAGGTTTTATCTATAAAGTTATCGTTTCTTTGAGTACGTGGCATAGTTTGATTATTATTTCTCTGGTATTTATTAGGTGGGCAATGCCCACCTTACTCTCAGTTAAAGTTTACAGGTTACCAATTGAATTTTGCTCAAATTAGTAATTAACTTCACAACTCAAATCCCCCGATTTTTTAGAGAAACGGAGATTCTCTTGATAATCTACGGGGCAATCGATTACTGCGGGTACATCCTGAGCTAAAGCCTCTTTAAGAGTAGGAATTAGATCTTCAGCAGATTTGACACGATAACCTTTTAGTCCCATACTTTCGGCAAATTTAACAAAGTCTGGATTCCCAAAATCAACAAAGGAAGAATGACCGAATTGATTAATTTGTTTCCACTCGATTAAACCGTAGCCATCATCATTGAAAATAAGAGTAACAAAAGGAGTTTTAGCTCGTAAAGCTGTTTCCAATTCCTGACAATTCATCATAAAGCCACCATCACCAGTAACAGCGACGACTTTTTTATCAGGATCGACTAATTTGGCTGCGATCGCTCCAGGAATAGCAATACCCATTGCTGCAAAACCATTAGAAATGATACAAGTATTAGGAGCATCGCAATGATAGTGACGTGCCATCCACATTTTATGGGCTCCCACGTCAGAAATTACGATATCTTCTGGCCCCATTACTTGGCGTAAATCATGAATAATTTTTTGCGGCTTAATCGGAAAGCCTTCATCGTGAGCGTATTGTTCGTAATCTGCCTTAATCTCTTCGCGTAACTTGGCAGCAGAAGGAGTCGATTTCCCGTGACGATCTGTCCTCTTCATAATCTCGACTAAAGAATCGGCAATATCTCCCACTACCTCCACCATAGGAATATAGCTACTATCTACTTCTGCTGGATTATTACTAATATGAATAATGGGAATTTCCCCTTCAGGATTCCATTTTTTCGGAGAATATTCGATGAGATCGTAACCAACAGCGATTACTAAATCCGCATTATCGAAAGCACAACTGATTAAGTCTCTCTGCTGCAACCCATAAGTCCAAATAGAGAGAGGATGAGTATAAGGAATCGCTCCTTTACCCATAAAGGTATTAGCTACGGGAATACGCATTTGAGTAACAAACTCTGTCAACGCTTCGCTAGCATGGGCGCGAATAATCCCATTACCCGCAAGCACGATCGGATTTTCTGCTTTAGCAATAGCAGCAGCAGCAGCATTAGTACTCCGATAGGAAGCATATATTTTTTCGCGATCGTCTTGTCTTAAAGGCTGCCCCGATACTGGCATAGCAGCAATATTTTCTGGTAAATCTATATGTACTGCTCCTGGTTTTTCACTCTGAGCCACCTTAAAAGCTTTACGAATAATCTCTGGTGTATTTTGAGGGCGAACAATTTGCGTATTCCATTTAGTTACAGGAGCAAACATAGCGACCAAATCGAGATACTGATGAGATTCAATATGCATTCGGTCTGTACCTACTTGACCTGTAATTGCCACTAAAGGCGCACCATCAAGATTGGCATCTGCTACTCCCGTCATTAAATTAGTTGCCCCAGGCCCGAGGGTAGAAAGACATACTCCTGCTTTACCAGTTAATCGACCGTAGACATCCGCCATAAACGCAGCACCCTGTTCGTGGCGGGTAGTAATAAATTTAATTGATGAATTTCTCAGTGCTTCTAAGATATGAAGATTTTCTTCTCCTGGTAGACCAAAAAGATACTCTACTCCTTCATTTTCCAGACATTGAACTAATAATTCGGCAGTGTTTAGCTCCCCCATGACGATTTACCCAATATAATTTTGTGTCCCAACCAGCCCACAAAGATGATTTATTTCTTTAATTGAGCCTCTCAAATCTAGCATAGAAAAAATCTTGACAATTTTCCGAAAAACTTATTATTATCTCTATTTTTCTTTAGACTATCTTTACCAAGGATTTAGGTTTACTACATGGTATCTTCGACATATTTTGTCAATTAAACCAGTAAAATACATAATGAAAAATTTAACTTAAAACAAAAAAACATGAAGCAGCGCGGAGTAACGGTCTGGTTTACAGGTTTTAGTGGTGCAGGAAAAAGTACTATTGCCACAGCCCTAACTGAAGAATTAAAATCTCAAGGCTATGGACTTGAAGTTTTAGATGGAGATGAAATTAGAGAGAACTTGACTAAAGATTTAGGTTTTTCTAAAGAAGATCGAGATACTAACATTCGTCGCATTGGCTTTGTTGCTAAACTGCTTACTCGTAATGGTGCGATCGTGTTAGTTCCTGTAATTTCTCCCTATCGTGCCATCAGGGAAGAAATGAGAAAAAATATTAGTGATTTTATCGAAGTGTTTGTCAATGCACCTCTTCGTGTGTGTGAAGAACGAGATGTTAAAGGGTTGTATAAAAAAGTAAGAGAGGGAAAAATCAAACAATTTACAGGTATAGACGATCCTTATGAGCCTCCTCTCAATCCCGAAGTTGAATGTCGTACAGATAAAGAAGATTTGTCAGAAAGCGTAGCTAAAATTATGAATAAGTTAAAAGAATTGGGTTATATTTCCTAGTAAATTTTTTGATTGCTAGTCCCACCTTTGTAGTTTAACTGCTAATGTGGGATTCTTTTTTTTTGGCGTTGCCTCATAATGGGATGGTGGAGAATAAGTAGCAAGTAGTAAGTAGTAAGTAGTAAGTAGTAAGTAGTAAGTAGTAAGTAGTAAATTTTTCTTCCCTTATCATAAGTCTTGCTTCTATGCCCGCGCCTCTAATCATCCCGCGACGGTGCAATGCCCTTTTTTTTAGGGCGATCGCTCTAAAAATGAACGCACCTGGTTGACAGGTTTTAGAGCGGAGTACCACTACAACCTTTATTGGCTAGTCAATTCCTTACTTCTGGCTAAAACCCTGGCTTGAACTTGTTGGTAAGCAGATTCTACTTGTCCTAAATCTTTACGAAAACGGTCTTTATCCAATACTCTAGCTTGAGGGTCTGTTTCGGTTCGATCCCACAAACGACAAGTATCGGGGCTAATTTCATCTGCTAGTAAAATTTGCCCTTGAGAATCGATTCCAAATTCTAATTTAAAATCGACTAAAGTAATTTGACAATTAGCAAAAAAGTCTTGAAGATGGTGATTGATTTTTAATGCCATGGCTTCGATCGCTGCCAATTGTTCTGAATTAATTATGTCTAGTAAAAAAAGTCGCTCGCGGGTTAGAAGAGGATCGCCCAATTCATCATTCTTTAAATAAAATTCTACTAACGGCGAGGGTAATACTTTACCTTCAGCTAATCCAGTTTGCCGACATAAACTTCCTGCTGCTATGTTTCTTACCACAACTTCTAGGGGAATAACTTTAACAGCTTTAACTCTCATTCGATCGCGATCGGGGCAATCTATATAATGGGTGGGAATCCCTAAAGATTCCAACCAAGTAAATAAGGCTGCGGAGATCGTACAATTAATTTCTCCTTTACCTTTTATCTGTCCTCGCTTTTGGGCATTAAAAGCCGTAGCATCGTCCTTATAGCAAGTAAGTAAAACTTCGGGATTATCTGTCGGATAGAGAATTTTCGCTTTTCCTTCGTAAATTTTTTCTGTGTTTTGCATAATTAGTAATTAAGAGAGAATAAAATTTTACTCAAAAAATACCTATGGAATCCAATCAAGATAAATATAATTTTTTACATCCTCATATTCCTTATCGGGGTGAAGTTAAACCAGAAAATCTGGTATTTAATGCAAATTTACAGGAATTTGCCCAACAAGTAAGCTATATTTGCAATTTAGAGACAGCGGGTAAAATAAGCCCCGAATACGCCTATAGTCAGATTAAATCTTTATGGAAAGACATTAAACGTACTAGAAAACAATTAGGAATTCCTAAAAAACCTTTAGAGGAAAAGAACAATGATGACTAAAGCTAAAAATGGGATAATTTAAGTTTTTTAGTCTCAAGTCTGTCTTCCATTTTTCGCAAATAAAAGATAACCGATAACTAATAACTTCAATGTCTCGTTCTAAAGCCTTACAATACTATATTTTTGCTCGTTTATTATTAGCTCCTTTAATGTTATGGACAATTACTACTGTAGTCTTTTTACTTCTAAGAGCTACACCAGGAGACCCTGCTGATGCTATTTTAGGCACTCGCGCTCCTGAAGCAGCAAAAACCGCATTAAGAGAACAGTTGGGCTTGAACGATCCTTTGTGGTTACAATACGTGCATTATATAGGAAACTTATTACACTTCGATCTAGGTAGTTCTCTTACTAGTCGTGGTTTACCAGTATGGGATGTAATTCAACAATATTTTCCAGCAACAGTAGAATTATCGTTTTTTAGTATGGCGGTGGCGGTAATTGTCGGTGTTGGTGTTGGTATTATTTCTGCATCCTTACCTGGAACTTGGTTTGATGTAGGCGGAAGATTATTTGGCATCATTACCTATTCTTTGCCTCTGTTTTGGGTAGGCATGGTCTTACAATTAATTTTTTCGGTGCAGTTAGGTTGGTTTCCTTTAGGTACTCGTTTTCCCATTAGTGCTACTCCCCCTCCTAGTTTGACGGGTTTATATACTCTGGATAGTTTATTATCAGGTAATTTTAATTTACTGTTTACTGCCTTGTATTATTTGGCTCTGCCTAGCGTTACTTTAGGTATTTTATTGAGTGGTATATTCGAGCGAATTGTTAGAGTTAATCTAAAACAGACTTTACAGGCGGATTATGTAGAAGCAGCGAGAGCCAGAGGAATTCCTGAAAAAACAATTATCTTATCTCATGCTTTTAAAAATGCGCTCATACCAGTTATTACAGTCTTGGGTTTAACTTTTGCTGCTTTACTCGGTGGTGCAGTCTTGACCGAGGTAACATTTTCTTGGCCGGGATTGGGTAATCGTTTGTATGAGGCTATTTCTCTGCGAGATTACCCTACAGTACAGGGAATTATGGTATTTTTCGGCATCATTGTAACGATCGCTAGTATCCTCATCGATCTGATTAATGCCTATATCGATCCCCGTATTCGTTATTAAAAAATAGGAAATTTTTTAATTCAGCCAATTTGACGCTCGCTCTCTCGATTAAGTCCTCTTTTGGAGCGACAAATTGTAAAGAAAATTACCAAAATTCCCTTGCAGATAAATCTATTCTGCGACACTATAGTTTAAACAATCAGGGCATATATTCAAATAATTCGCAAATTCTAATTCGATGAAACTAGCAGGAAGAGTCAGTCAAGTACCCCCTTCATTAACCTTAGCGATCTCAGCTAAAGCCAAAGCAATGCAAGCAGAAGGAATAGATGTATGTAATTTTACTACTGGAGAACCAGACTTCCCTACTCCAGAACATATTTGTGCTGCTGCAAAAAAAGCTATTGATGAAGGTAAAACTAAATATGGCCCTGCTGCGGGGGAAATGCCATTAAGACAAGCGATCGCTCTTAAGCTGCGGATCAATAATAATCTCGACTATCAAGCTCACAATATTATTGTGACAAACGGCGGTAAGTTTTCTTTGTTTAATTTAATGCAGGCATTTATCGAACAAGGAGATGAAGTAATTATTCCTGCACCCTACTGGCTTAGTTATCCAGAGATGGTTAAGCTAGCTGAGGGTACACCGATTATTGTCAATACTCTAGCGGAAAATAATTATCGCATTACCCCAGAACAACTAAAACAGGCTATTACGCCTCAAAGCAAACTATTTGTGCTTAATTCTCCTTCCAATCCTACAGGAACAGTCTATTCGCCAGAAGAAATACGCGCTCTAGCTCAAGTGATTTTGGAACACGATCTATGGGTAGTTTCTGATGAGATTTATGAGTACATTCTCTATGATGATGCCAAACATCTAAGTATTGGTTCTATCTCTCCAGAGATATTTGAGCGGACTATTACTAGTAATGGTTTTGCTAAAAGTTATTCAATGACTGGTTGGCGAGTTGGTTATGCTGCTGCACCTCTAGAAATAATTAAAGCCATGACCAAAATCCAGGGTCATAGTACTTCTAATGTATGTACTTTTGCTCAATATGGGGCGATCGCAGCTTTAGAAGGTTCTCAGAGTTGTGTTAAAGAGATGTTAACTGCTTTTACCGAAAGAAGAGAGTTAATTTACAAAGGGATTCAATCTATTGCTCAACTTAGTTGTCCCAAACCCGATGGGGCTTTTTATGTGTTTGTCGATATAAGTGCTACAGGTTTAAAATCTTTAGAATTTTGCGATCGCTTGTTAGCGTCTCAGCAAGTAGCTGCTATCCCTGGTATTGCTTTTGGGGCAGATAATTGCATTCGTCTTTCTTATGCTACTAGTATGCCAATTATTACTAAAGGATTAGAACGCCTAGAAAAATTTATCGCTTCTCTTAAATAACGCCAGTTCGGGATAATAAAATTAATTGGTTAGGGTAGCTATTAGCTTTTAGTCAATTTTTATTCAAACTCTCGAAAATAATCCCATGAGAAAATAGTAATTTTTAAACAACTATGAGGTCAGGGTTTCAGCTTCCACGCTTTCCTCAGGTTAAATAAACGAATTTTGCTGGCAATCTGCAAAACAATCGGATCTTCGGTATGTCAAGCGAGTTAGATAAATTCTCTTGTAGAGCGGATATCACCCAAGATGCTGAAGCACGGTATTTACCTCAAATTGAGAGAATATTCTTGCCAAGCAAGCTCTGCTAGACTAGTTATTATCGTCGCTGCTACGACAGAGTTTCCTTTATTGCCTGCCACATAAATATGAGGAATAGAAGATTTTTCCAGCCACTGCTTCATTCCTTCTTCCACAAAAATTGGTGGAGTAGCAACAACTAGGGATGGCTGAATTGTTTTTCTTTCGATCGATTCTACTAGGGTAGTTAAAGCAGTTTGTTCTTGACCAATTACATAAATTGCTTGAGGATGATTTTTGGCCATAGTTTCTAAACCCCAAGCTGCTTCTGTTTTTCGTTGCTGGGGTCTAGTTGCCAATGTACTACAACAATAAACTGGATTGCCAAAGGTTTTTTGGAGTACGGGAACAATACCTACTTGGGTTGTCGGTAGATCGACAATTACCGAGGTATGGGCTGCTAAAGCTGCTGCACCTTTAGTCAAAGCATCTTCCGAGAAACGTAAAAGAGATAAATATTCAAAATCGGCAGTTCTATAAATTACCTGACGGGTTATTTCATACTTAGCAGGAGACATTTGAGGCTCGCCAATCTGACGATCGATCGTTGCCAGACTTTGAACATCTGTTATGTGTAAATTCATCAAAATAACAATACCAAATTACTATTACTACTAAATTAATCGACTATAATTTAACCTTAATTTTGTTTCAGGCAACAGACCTGTTACTTATAGTAGCAATCTTCTTCGCTCTTAAAACACCAATAGCAAAGTACTAACGACTAACGACTAACGACTAACGACTAACAACTAACAACTAGTAACTAACCCATCAAACCTTGAGTTAAAGCAGTCCAAATCGTCCAACCATCAATTAACCATAAGAACATGGTAAACGCAAACAAAATTAAATACATCCAAGGCTGAGATAGAGGACGAATATCAGTAGTATCGATATTTGTTTTAGCTTCTACTATTTTGACCATTTTGGCAAAGCCAGCTACCCGCATAGGAAGTAAATAAGCTTTCTCGGCAGAAGGAGTAATAAAATAGTAAACTAATCCTCCTTGCCCTGTGGTACGCATTTTTAAATCTTTAATTTGCGACCAAGCTAAAGACCAACCTTTACGGAAAAATTTTGGTACCCAACTAGGATAGGCAACTTGTATTTTTTCTTCGTCTAAAATTACTCTCTCACTGAGGGCAGCATAGACAGCTATAGCACCAATGGCAATACCAATCCACAATAACCAAGCTGGTACTGGTGCAGCAGAAACTTTGGCTAAAAAAGGAAGAGGTACAGTTAAAGCTATATATAAGCAAAGAAGAGTAATCCGAATTAGAGGAGATAAATTAAAACGGATCGGTTTTTCTAAATTAGTTAAAGACTGCTGTTTATTTTTAGTTTTCATAATTCACCACTAACTACTAACTACTAACTACTAACTACTAACCACTCCACAAAACTTCCTCTCCTTGTCCCCAAAAACCGTTATATTTAGTAACACTGATATCTCCTAAAACTTTAGTTTGACAGGCTAGGCGCAAATCTCGATCGATAGAGTGAGGGGGAAGAGATCGCCTTGCCTTATCTTTCCAATTAGCAGGGGAAATATTGCCTTCGATCGCCACAGCACAAGTACCACAGCTACCAATACCCCGACAGTTAATTATTTTTGCCTTGCCATTGTAAAGGGGAATATCGTGTTTTAATAAAACTTGGCGTAAATTATCACCAGGCTTACAATCTATAGTTTTTCCTAAAACTTTTACGGTCGGCATAGGTAATATTGAGAAAATAATAGTCAATGAAACAGTTTCTTGTTAAATAACTTAACATTTAGTTGGCTGCTTCTGTTGAAACATCTCACGGCGTGATTTATGACTGACAAACGGGAAATTTGGCTCTACGATACTACTCTTAGAGACGGTTCGCAAAGAGAAGGGATTTCTTTATCTTTAGAAGATAAACTAAGAATTGCTCACCAACTAGATGAGATGGGAATTCCTTTTATCGAAGGTGGATGGCCAGGGGCGAATCCAAAAGATGTCCAATTTTTTTGGAAACTAAAAGAAAAACCTTTACAACAAGCGGAAGTTACTGCTTTTTGTTCTACCCGTCGTCCTCATAAGATTGCCTCAGAAGACAAAATGCTGCAAGCAATTTTAGCAGGGGGAACTCATTGGATTACTATTTTTGGCAAGTCCTGGGATTTACACGTTACCGAGGGACTAAAAACCAGTTTAGAGGAAAACCTGGCAATGATCGCCGATACGATCGAATATCTGCGAAGTCAGGGCAGAAGAGTTATTTATGATGCAGAACATTGGTTTGATGGTTATAAGGCCAATCCAGATTATGCACTAAAAACCCTTAAGACAGCTTGGTCTGCTGGCGCGGAATGGTTAGTTTTTTGCGATACCAACGGAGGGACTTTACCTCACGAAATCAGTCAGATTGTTGCAGAAGTAGTTCGAGCTTTTGTAGAAGGAGAAAAGGATCTACTACCGCCATTAGGCATTCATACTCATAACGATGCAGGTACAGCCGTAGCCAATGCGATCGCTGCGGTGAGAGAAGGTGTCACCATGGTACAAGGCACGATTAATGGTTATGGAGAAAGATGTGGTAATGCCAATCTCTGTACCCTCATTCCTAACTTGCAACTAAAATTAGGTTATCCCTGTATAGCTGAAGAACAACTTACTAAACTTACTAGAACCAGCCGTTCGATCGCGGAAATTGTTAATCTTGCTCCCGACGATCATGCACCTTTTATCGGTCGCTCTGCTTTTGCCCATAAAGGAGGAATTCACGTCTCGGCAGTAGAAAGAAATCCTTTAACTTACGAACATATCCAACCAGAATTAATTGGCAATCAAAGGCGTATTGTTATTTCCGATCAGTCTGGTTTGAGTAATGTCTTACACTATTCTGCCAAGTTTGGGATTCATTTAGATAAACGCGACCCCATTTGCCAAGAAATTTTAGCCAAATTAAAAAGTCTAGAAAATCAAGGCTATCAGTTTGAAGCTGCCGAAGCTAGTTTTGAGTTACTCATGCGCTCGACTTTAGGACAAAGGCTTAAAGCGTTTCAACTCAAAGGATTTCAAGTCCATTGCGATTTACTTCAAGGAAAAGATCATCCAAATAGTCAGGCTTTAGCTACCATTAAAGTAGAGGTCGATGGTAAGGATTTACTAGAAGTTGCCGAAGGAAACGGCCCCGTATCCGCATTAGATAGAGCATTACGTAAAGCCTTAGTTAAATTTTATCCAGAAATTGCTGAGTTTTATCTCACAGACTATAAAGTAAGGATCTTAGATGGAGGATCGGGGACAACAGCCAAAACCAGAGTTTTAGTCGAGTCTAGTAACGGTGAAGAACGTTGGTCGACTATTGGGGTTTCGACTAATATTTTGGCAGCTTCCTATCAAGCAGTGGTTGAAGGGATAGAGTACGGTCTGCTGTTAAAAACTTCTGCTAAAACCAAAATCGTTGTCTCAAATATTAACAATCTTCGTTAAAATAACACAGCACGGACATCTCTAGAATGGAGAGGAGACTCCAGCACCAGTGTCTGTAACAATTGAATTAAAATTTTGGTAAGAGAACAGAACTAATCTGTTTTTGCTACATACATTTGTAAAATATGACTGCCCTTCCTCGAACAACCAAAAGTAGACTAAAAAAAATCCCTCAAACTCCCAGTGTCTGGGAAGGAGATCGTCGTTCTCTAGGTAATTTAACTGCCGATTTAGAAGCCGAACTTGGTGGTCGAGGAGAATGTATTATTTGGGTAGACGGATCGGAAGGTGCTGTACGGGCAATGGATATAGTACCGCAAGATATGGGATTAGAAGCAATAGTTCGTACTCTACTTAAAGCGATCGAAGCTCCCCATCCTCCAGCACAGCCAGCCCGCCCGAGCAAAATTATCGTACGCGATCGCGAAATTCAATTTTTTTTACGAGGGGCATTACAAAATTTAGATATTGCCATCGAACACGCCAATGATTTACCCCTAGTAGACCAGTTATTTCGCGGATTTTCCGCAATGGGCAGCAATAGACCCCCTTCTTTACCCCCAGACTATGAAGAATCTCTCTACGAAGTTGCCGAAGAGTTGTGGGACTATGCACCCTGGGAATCTTTAGCCGATCATGATATTTTGGCACTGGATATTGAAGGGTGGGATAGTAACCCTATTTACGTTTGTGTGATGGGTATGATGGCACAGGAATATGGAGTGCTATTATATCGTTCTCTTGACTCCCTCAAACAATTTCGTTCCGTTGCCTTAAACGAAAAATCTGTCGAACAATTAGAACAAGCTTTTTTGGCACAAGATTGTTGGTTTTTAAATTTTGAATCGATCGAGGACGAAGAAGTAGAAATAGAGTTAGGATGGCCCTCAGAAGAGAGCGAAGAAATAACTCCTTTTTTTGGTAGCATCCATCCTTATGAGGGAATGCGTCCTTTTTTGGATGAAGAAGAAGCCAAAATCGTTTATGTGGCATTGCAAGGAATACTTAATTTCTGTTCCCAATATCAAGACCAATTGAGTGAAGATGAAATTGAAGCTATTAGCGATCGCTATGAGATTAATCTCCCCAATGCCCGAGATGATGAGCAAACTATATCGGTAAAAGTTTCGACGCTACCAGAGTTATCCCAAGAATTATTGTCTTTAGAGGACAATCTGGACTTAGAAGACGATTTTGAGACAGAAAATCTTAGTATTCCCATTCAAGAAGATTTGATTCCCGATGGTTCTCTCGTTACTTTAGGCGGAATACCTCAAGATTTATTAGCAGAATTAAAAAAACAAAAAAAAACCTACTATCAATCTTTAGGCTTATCTACTCAGAGCAAAGATTTACCGATAATTATCATTCAAACTTCTCGTCCTAAAGCAAAAACAATTATTGAAACGATTAAACAGTCAGAAGGTTTACAAGCAATTTGTTTCAATCCTGGTAACGATCCCTACACTGGGGAAACTTACGATTTGGGAATGTTACAGACTGGCGATGGTAGTCTCCATATTTTTGCCGAATATCCCCACGATACACTCAAGCAAGCTCAAGCAGTAGAACGATGGCATAAACGTTGTCAGAAAAGTAAAGGAGTTTGTGGCTTAATTATCGCCATGGGAGTTACAGGAGCTTCTCGTGGTAATCCTCAACCCAAAGATATGCTAGCAATATTTGAAGCTAAATCGATTCCAGGAGCAGAATTAGGGATGGGTATTTTACAGTTAGTACCCCAATTGAGTTTTGAATAGTCTTGTAATTCAATTTTCTTGGAGTTTGTCACTCTACCCAATGTAGTACATTCCGAATAACACTCCAGCGAGGCTGCTTCTGTTCGCCTCCTTTACCTAAAATCCAGTAATCGTAAGCATCTTGGATAGTGCCATCGTGCTTCTTGACTTCTATCCAATGATCCACTATTTCGCCGAAAATCCCATTTTCACCAAGGAAAGGATAGACCAAGGGAAGATCGAGGTTACGAGGAAAGGGAGTAACCACTTGAAAGTTAGGATAGAGAAGTGTCCAAGCAGAGCCAGCTTCTGCACTTTCAAACAGTGCATCTAAATCTTTACCTGCTCCCGTACCTTCAAAAAATTCTCGGTCGGATGCGAGGTCTATAAACTCCGCATTAGGCAGCAATTCCTTGACTTTATTAGTGAGAATTGCTGGATCTTCAACTCCTATTCTCAAGTGCTTCTTTTGGCTGATTGACTCTAGTGTGGCAAACTCTTCGTCCCGATAATCAGGAACAACCAGTGCTAAGTTTACATACAGATAGGGATCGGAAAAGCGCGTTTGCTGGAAACGCTCAATTGTCCCCACACTTCCCGACATGGCAAGATCGAAGTGGTCTTTGCCCATCAGTTCTCCCAAATTACTAAACTGTAACGGCACAAACTCAATTTTGATGCCCAGTTCATAAGCGAGTTGATGAGCCATGTCGATATCAAATCCCACTAGCTGGTTCTGAGAATTGTAGTACGACCAGGGAAGGTTATCAGGATCGAAACCAATGCGAATTACACCACGTCGTTTGATTCGCTCCCAGATAGTCTCACCAGCCAGCAAAGGAGCGGGATTGGGGGCAGGTTCAACGATAGTAGCAGGAACGAGATTTTCCAGTAATTGCATCGAGGCAATCACCTTGTCTTTGTCATAAGCATCTTGAGAGACATAGCGTAAATAAGAGCGAATCCCGAAGAGGGAAATGAGTCCAGCGATCGCACTACTTACTGTGAGCATTCCTAGCTGTCGCCACTGAAATCGCATTAGCGATCGCAGGGCGCAGGTGGTTAGGACGGTAAAGATAAATAGATAAGTTGCAGCTAGGGCATTACTAAAGCGATCGATTAACACATTGGTGACAACAAATAACTGAAACATATCTGACGGTAACTGCGCCAGGTCGAGTAAAAAGGGAATAGAAATGGTCGAGCTACCAAAATGGCTAAAGAATCCAGCACCAATCAGGAGTGGATACTGTTCCAGCTTCAATGGAGTTCCTAGATACCAAGCTGCAAAGGTGATAAAACTGGTGGTCAACAACCTGCCTAAATGGGGAAAAGGGAATCCCAAAGGGACTAGCACTTCGACGATCGATTCAGCTTCTTCACCTCCAAGTTTGTAATTCCGAAACATCTTTTTTATGTCTTCGATCAGCATAGGCAGCACCACCAAAACTTTTCCCGTGGCAAAGGCCAAGATGAACGAATCTTTGGAAATTTGCAGCAAGTCTCGATAGCGAAAGGGAGTCAAGACAGCTCCTAGTGCTGGCAATAGTCCGAATCCCAGGAGAAAGGTAGCTACCGTATAAGTAATTAAGTATCCTTGAAGTCGTCCGATTTCCGCTAGGGTCATAGTACCAGCTGCACTCGCTGTAATGAAAAAAACGCCCACTGGAGTTAGCTTGACTACCATCTTGGTCACTTTGGACATGGATTCGGACAGAAGATCTACTAACTTGAGAAATCTTTTCTTTTTGTTGATGCTGATGATACTAATACCCACTAAGATGCAGAAAATAACTACTGCGGGAACTTCATTCTCTGCCAGGGAATTGAAGGGATTGGCAGGAATAAATAATCCGAGAAAATCAAATCTCTTAGGTGGTTCGATCAGACTGGTACTGAAGAATGAGGCAGATACCAGCTTGGGAAACGCCAGTGGGATGAGCAGAACCGTCACAAGGGCGATCGCCCATAGTAAAAGCAACACGAGAATCGCTTTCCCCGCTAGTCGTTTACTATGCTCCAGGTTAAGCTTGCCGATCCCGCCAACTAGAGAGAGAACGATATAGGGCAGTACCGTCATTTGCAGTAAGCCAACAAAAGCATCTCCTAGAATCTTGAATTTAGCGCATCCTTCACCAAAAAAAAGACCACACCCAATACCAATAAAGAGTCCGATCAGCGTTAGTTCAGACAACCCAAGTTGTCGTTTTTTATGGGTATGGGAAAGCTTTTGTTGTGGATATTGATTACTTTGACTCATTTTCTGGGCGAAACTTTGGCAGATAATTTTATCCTGATATATCTTCTTATTCTCTAACTTTCTCTTTATTCATTAATCTTTTATTAACCTTATCATTAACTAGCAGAGGCTTATCCTAAAACTATTACTCTTCACTTTTGCTACCAAAGCCCATCCAATTTCAATTACGATCGCTAATCTTGTTAAAGTAAAAGAAAGAATATTAAGAAATAATAAGAAAATTAATGTCCGTTAAACAAAATAATAAGCAAAAACCTCGTGTAGTCGTTGTCGGTGCAGGAATTGGCGGTTTAACTGCTGCTGCTTTGCTGGCTCGACGGGGTTATCAAGTATTAGTATTCGATCGAGCTATTGTACCTGGAGGTTGTGCCTCTACTTTTAAGCGTCGCGGTTTTACTTTTGATGTAGGTGCGACTCAAGTAGCTGGTTTAGAACCTGGGGGTATACATCATCAAATTTTTAAAGAATTAGAAATAGATTTACCACTAGCGACTCCTTGCGATCCTGCTTGTGCGGTTTTTTTACCAGGAGAAACCGAACCAATTAATGTGTGGCGCGATCCCCAAAAATGGGAAATAGAAAGACAAAAACAGTTTCCTGGTAGCGAACCTTTTTGGCAGTTAATGGCTAAATTATTCGCTGCTAGTTGGAAGTTTCAAGGCAGAGAACCCGTTTTACCGCCTCGTAACCTATGGGATCTCTGGCAATTAGTATCCGCAGTTAGATTAGATACTTTGATTACTGTACCTTTTACTCTCATGACTGTTGGCGATGCCCTGAGATTATATGGTTTGGCTAAAGATAAACGTCTCAAGACTTTCTTGGATATGCAACTGAAACTTTATTCCCAAGTTAATGCAGACTCCACCGCTTTGTTATACGCAGCTACAGCCTTAGCCGTTTCTCAATCACCTCAAGGATTATTCCATCTTCAGGGTAGTATGCAAGTATTGAGCGATCGACTAGTAGAAGCTTTAGAAAAATATGGTGGTAAACTTTTTATGCGCCATAATGTAGAATCAATCAAAGTAGAAGCAGGAAAAGCGGTAGGGGTTACTGTCCGTAACCAGAAAACAGGGGAAGTTTGGACAGAAAAAGCCGATGAGGTAGTCGCTAATGTTACCGCCCAAAATTTAATTAAATTAGCCGAGATCGAAAATAAAACTGTCAGCCAAAATCTCTATCAACAGCGCATAGATAAACTCCCAGAAGCTTCTGGTGCTTTTGTTATATATTTAGGAGTTAAACGAGAAGCGATTCCCCCTAATTGTCCTCCTCATCTTCAATTCCTCTATGACTATGATGGCGTAATAGGAGAAAATAATTCTTTATTTGTTTCTGTAAGTAAACCAGACGATGGACGCGCACCAGTAGGATGTGCAACTATAATTGCTTCTTCCTTTACCGATGTAAATATGTGGTGGAAGGGGACAAAAGAAGACTACGAACAACTCAAACAACAATATACTCAAGAAGCGAGCGAGCGTTTGGCACAATATTTTAATCTCACCCCAGAAACCATTATTCATCAAGAAGCAGCCACTCCCCGTACTTTTGCCTACTATACTGGCAGAGACAAAGGCATAGTTGGCGGGATCGGACAGCGAGTTTCTACTTTTGGTCCTTTTGGCATCGCCACTCGTTCCCCCATTCAACATCTCTGGTTGGCAGGAGACTCCACTCATCCAGGAGAAGGCACGGCAGGAGTTAGTTATTCGGCTTTAACTATTGTAAGACAAATTGAAGCCTCTAATGCGGTGAGCGAAATTTGTGGTGGCAAAAATTAAACTCTATGAAGTAATAAGTAATATGTACGCTCGATAACTCGACTTTGCTTTCTTAGATGTAGATCGCCATATTATATTCTTTTTAAGATTTTTGTTTTAAGGGCAAAATGCTCGATAGTAATTCCACGCTAAATTGCGAGCGAAAATAGCGTGGAGGTTTTGTTTAAATCCAGCTATCTAACTCTAGTGCCTTAGAACCACCTTTTTGTATTTTTTGCAGTACATCAATTAACTGATTCCAAATCAAAGAAGTTGACAAAACAGTTAAAGGTAAAGCAAGACCAACCGCAACAATTAAACCAGTACTAAATAGCAATAAACCACCAGTAAGAAAAATCCAAACTCCCAAACAGATACCCAAATAAGCTAATTTTAATTCTTTTTTCTCTATCTGGGCTAAATCTTCTTTCCGTCCATCTTTTAACCATTTGTTTACTTTTTGCTTGAGAATGGTTTGAAATGTCAAACCAAAGATTAAACCTACGAACAAGCCGATTAAACAGATTAAAAACGGGGGTTGAGGATAATAGTACATATTAGCTAAATTAATTAAAAAATTAAGTTCTCAATTAATTTAGCGTGAATTGGTAGCCGTGGGAATAACTGCTGCTACTGTATCCACGGAAAACTCTTTAATAGTACTAAAAGCTAAATTAAAGATTTGTTGAGGATTCAACTCGTCTTTAATCAAAGCCCAAAGGCGGTGTACTTCTTCAGTATGCAATCTCTCCTCTTCGGTTAGTGCTAATAGCAATTGACGACGCAGATATTGCCCTTCTTCTGAGAACAGATATTGTAAACCCAATCTGGCAGTAGGTAAGATATCAAATCCTTCATCACCTTGAGCGATGGTAATCATATTTTCTAATCTTTCCCACTGGAATTTACCATCTTTAACTAAAACTTCCAGTAAATGTTTTCGCATTTGGGGAGATTCCCCTGTCAATAATCTGCGAGATACGTAGGGATAGGATACTTCAACAATTCTAAATCGGGGATTTAGACTTAAGGCAAGTCCCTCTTGGGTAATCAAAGAACGAATAATTAGCGCAAACTTAGCAGGAACGCGGAAAGGATAGTCATACATCAACTCCGAAAATTCATCGGTAATTGTCTTAAAGTTAAAGTCAGCAACGCTTTCACCGATCGCATTTCCTAGTACTTTTTCTAAGGCAGGAATAATCGGAGTAATATCGACATCTGGAGTTAGAAATCCTAATTGGACAAAGTCTCTAGCTAAACCATTGTAATCCTTATTAATTAATTGAACGACGGCACTAGCTAAGGTTTCTTTGGTATTTTCTTCTAACTGATCCATCATCCCAAAGTCGATGTATGCCATGCGACCATCTTCTGTGGCAAACAAGTTACCAGGATGGGGATCTGCATGAAAAAAGCCATATTCCAAAAGCTGTTGTAATCCTGAGGTTACGCCAATTCTGACCAGGCGATCGAGATCTAGTCCTGCTGCTTTAATTTTCTCTACATCAGTTAATTTAATTCCGTTAATCCACTCTAAAGTAAGGACGCGACGGTTAGTATATCGCCAATAAATTAGAGGAACTTTAACTTCTGGATTACCTTGAAAATTAGTAGCAAATTTTTCTGCGTTTCTAGCTTCGTGAAGATAATCTATTTCTTCAAACAGTTTGATCCCAAATTCATCAATAATTAAAGTGAGATCGTGACCTAAATTGAGAGGTAAGAAATCTTTGATCCAGGAAGCAACCCAGCGCATTAAGTACAGGTCTACAGTAATAATAGAGTGTAAACCAGGTCTTTGTACCTTAACAGCAACTTCTTCGCCACTATGTAAAACTGCACGATAAACTTGACCGAGACTAGCAGCAGCAATAGGAAGAGGAGAAATCTCGCGATATGCTTCTTCTACGCTACAACCTAATTCTGATTCGATAACAGCAAAAGCTTCTTGAGTATCAAAGGGCGGTAGCTGGTCTTGTAGTTTGATTAGTTCTTCTAAAAAGTCTTTGCGAATTAAGTCGGGTCTTGTAGAAAGAGCTTGCCCTACTTTAATATAGGTAGGCCCTAGCTTAGTAAGAATTGAGCCAATTTTTTTAGCACGCTTTTGTTGATTTTGCTTTGTTTTACCCGTCCAACGATCCCATTGCAAACTAAACAAAAAAGTACCGAAAAATAAGACAATTTTTAAAGAACGCCAGATTACCAGCCAAGGACGATAGTGATAATAATTTGCGATCGCTTTTGCATCGTACTGCCTAAAGGAGTTAGAATCTGTTTCTTGCTCCTCTGACCTTCGATCCGAAGACACTTGATTATGCCGAGTCACGAATATACTTTTTACCTCTTGCTTCTCAACAGTTTTTATTTTATTGCTATTCTTAGTATACAAAAATACAAATTACTTAACTAAGTGTTATCCCGTACCATAGGATATAAAAGTAAATACTTCGTCAATTTATAGATACGATAAGATTATATTACTCGATCTTCAAGAGTGCTGTGCCTTAATTAGCAGATCTAGCTAAAGCAACTTTAAGCATTTCCTCGGGAGTGAGTCGAGGATAGACAACTTTACCATCTTTAAACCAAATAATCCGTTCTGTTTGACGAGCTACTTCTGGTTCATGAGTAACCATTACGACGGTGATCCCAGTATTATGCAATTGGCTAAAAATATCTAATACCTCTTGGGTTGTCTGAGAATCTAAAGCCCCAGTTGGCTCATCTGCGAGTAATAATAGAGGATTATTGACGATCGAGCGAGCAATGGCAACTCTTTGTTGTTGTCCTCCCGAAAGTTGATTGGGTCTATTATTAAGTCTTTGACCTAAACCTACTTGTTCTAGGGCATATTTGGCGCGATCGTATCTTTCTGCATGATCTACCCCTGCATAAACCATCGGTAACATCACATTTTCTATAGCTGTCATCTGGGGTAGTAAGTGAAATTGCTGAAAGACAAAGCCAATTTGACGGTTACGAATTGTTGCTAATTCATCATCGGTCAATCTAGAAACATCTACAGAATTAAAATAGTAATGCCCCGCAGTCGGACGATCTAAACAACCAATAATATTCATCGCTGTAGATTTGCCCGAACCAGATGCTCCCATAATCGAGCAGTATTCTCCTCGATTAATCACTAGATCGACTTTGTCTAAAGCGTAAACCGTAGTATCCCCACTGCCATAAATTTTATCTATTTGTTCTAAACGAATAATTGCTGATTTATGGTGGGATTTATTAATAGGAAAGGTCATTTACGAAAGATAAGCTATTAGCTGCTTATTAATATATCTATATCTTAACCTTCATCTATTGTAAAAAATGTCTGATTCGCGCTACCTAACCTGTTAGCTAAAACACCGATCGATAGTTGGATAAAAAAACAGATACGATCGAGATCGCATCTGTATAAAAACTAAAAGCTACAAGCTAAAAGCTAAAAACTAATAGCTTATTTAATGATGATGATGTTCGTGAGCGTGAACTGCTTGAGCTACTGCTAAACTAGGATTAACATTTAAGGCTTCAGCAGACAATAATGCTTCAATTTGAGGATTTGCCCAATCTGCTGCCATTTGTAAAAATTCGGCATTATCGTTGACACAAGGCATTCGGATAAAAGTTACCTGAGAATGCTTATGTTGTAGATGATGGATAATATGATCTACATCAAGTAAGGTTTCATGGTTTTCGGTAGCAAAACCAATCGGCATCATTATAATGGAGGTTGCTCCTAATTCGATGAGATTTTTCGCAGCTAACTCTACATTAGGTTGTGTCCACTCAATTAAGGGCGTGTCATGATTGAGCCAACCAATAGAAATTAGCGGGTATTTATAAATTAACTCTTCTCTAACTAATTCATAAAGAGCCTGACTTTCATCAATACCAGAAGTGAATCCTTTGGCTTTGTGAGGACAACCATGATTCATTAAAACAATACCAGTTTGAGAAGGTAAATGAGCTTTAGCTAATTCAGCCTCGATTTTTTCTTCTACCATCCGTGCCAGCAACTTAACATAATCTGGTCGATTATAAAAAGAAGGAATATATCGAGTACCTTTTAGCCAATGTTCTTCTCCTTCTGTTAATTTAACTAAAGCATTATTAACTTGTTCTACGGCAATGCCACTAGTAAAAATAGAATCTACTACTAATAGAGGATAGATAAGGAGCTTATCAAATCCTTCCTCTTTAATTTGAGTTAGTACTTGTTCGGGAAGAAAAGGAGCGCAAAAGTTGAAAGCTTTGAATACTTTTACCTTGTCTCCCCAAGTATGCTGTAACTCGTGTTCTATTCCTGTCCTTTGTTGCTCAAAAATTTGGTTATGGGGTGAAATAAAATTGCCATGTTGGTGACTCCATTCATGTAAGTCAAACAGGGCTAGCAATTTAGCCAGAGGAGGATAAACCCAAGTGGGTACGGGCGCAAACTTGGCTGTTAGTAAATTAAGAGCCTGTTCGTTGTAATTAGCAAAGTCTTCGTAGCTTTCTACTTCACCATAACCCATTAAGAGAACGGCAACGCGGTCTTGTTTTTGTATATGAGAATGTTTTACTTGTGTTGTTTTGTCTGGGGTAGTAACCACACTCAACTCCGTCAGATAGATTAAATTTTATCTGCTGCAATTTCTGGGAGGATATTTCCCAAATTTATATGTAGCTGAATTTAGCCTAGCATCCCTATTGGGGGGGATGGGCATACCAAAAATTAAGAATTAATAATGATGGTATGCATATGTTTTCTTTGCAACTGTTCCTTAAGTAATTTCTCTATTAATATTCGTAAAATTACAGAGATTAATACCCCTGATTTTACGGACAATGCGTAACAGTGATTGTTGTGGCTGATAAAGAAATAGACTGTTGAATTGATTGTTTTTGAGTAACATACGTAACTACATTACGCATTATAAATAAATGAAAAGTATTGCTATTAAGCAAAAAGTAGGAACAGACCCTAATTTTTTAGTAATTGGAGCGCAAAAATGTGCAACTACCTGGTTATCTCGTAATATCGGGCAACATCCAGAGAGTTTCGTACCTACTGTAGATGAAATACATTTTTTCAATAGGAAAGCTAATTACCAAAAAGGAATCGAATGGTATCAGTCCCAATTTGCTGGTTATTCTGGGCAAAAAGCCGTAGGTGAATTTACCCCTAACTATTTGTGGACGAGTGAAAATCCCCAAGAAATTACTGAGAACAATCATAATTACGACATCCCCAAACTTGTCAAAAAACATTATCCAGATATCAAGCTGATAGTCTCTTTAAGAAACCCCGTTAAGCGAGCAATATCTTCTTACTATCATCAGATTAGAAAAAAACGTGTACATCCCAGTTGTTCTATTTTAGATGTTGCCCATCAACATGGGATTATTTCTATGGGATTTTATGAAGTTCATTTAAAAAAATGGTTTGAATATTTCGATCGCGATTCTTTTCTTATTTTGATTCTTGAAGAAGATATTATTCAAAACTGTGAAACAACTTTGAAAAAAGTATACGAGTTTATTGGTGTAGATAGTAACTTTATACCAACAAATGCTGGAAAAAAAGTTCACGTTCGCCGAAATGACTTTTATACTCATGCCAGTTATTATCTACCCGAACCTGTGGCAAAAGCTTTAGATACAATTTTACCCCGTAAGTTGCGAGAAGCAGATTTGTGGAAAATTACTATATCTGAGTCAGAAATAGAAGAGCTTAAACAAATTTATGCCCAACATAATGAAGAACTTTCATCTCTTATTCAGCGAGAAATTAAATGGTAAAAACTATGAATAAAATTAATAAATTAGCAATTAATTTCAGTTTTATTTTTATTTTAGCGGTTATTTATTTGCATAATAATTGGGGAGAAAATATATTTCATATTTCTACTAATCTACCCTGGAATGTGGAATCTTTTAATGGTCTGGATACAGTAAAAATAGCTGTTCTACAATTTCTTTCTTTGAAATCGGTAATGTTTTTTATTGCCCATGCTCCTCATGACGATGTCTTTGGGGTTGAATTATCTCCAGACTTTAAACAAGACCGCACAATTTATTCTATTGTTAGAGGGACTTTTCTCAAATCAACAGATGCAGGTAATACTTGGAAAAGAATTGTTAAAGGTTTAGATAATAGATTTGAACTTTACTCCCTCAAAGCTTCTGCTGAAGATAAAAATATTCTGTTTATAACTTCACAAGGAGATGGCATTTATAAATCTCAAGATAGAGGAAATTCTTGGTTTAAAGTTAATAATGGTTTGTCAAATAAAAGCATCGATTTAGTTTCTATTTCTGCAAAATCTCCCGATATTGTGTTTGCTGCTGGTACTGAATCTGGTTTTTTTCAAACTAAGAATGGTGGTGAAAGTTGGTCGCCAATTCTAGACGACAATATAAGAATAACAGCCATAGCTTCATTTTTCGATCGAGAGAAGGGAAAAGATTATATAGTTACTGGTGATAGCAAAGGTACATTATATTTTTCTCACACTGGTGGCGATAGTTGGGAAAAATATTTTGAGCTAGTTAAGAATGACGAAATTTTAGAGATCGGGTTTTCTCCTAACTATTTAACAGATAGTACCTTTTTTGTCGGCACTAAAAGTAAAGGGATTTTTAAAACAGTTGATGGTGGAGTTTCTTTCTCTGAAATAAACCAAGGTATTACCAATAATTCAATTACTTCTATTTCGATCGCGACAAATGAGAGTAAAGATCCTATTATATTTATCTCTACTTGGCAACAAGGTGTTTTCTATTCTCAGGATAATGGAAATACTTGGAAAAGCTTTAGTAAAGGACTGAGTAAAGATAAGCAAGCAGATGATGCTGAATTTCAAAGACCACATTTTAGTAACTTGAGAGTTTCTCCTACTTTTAGCAAAGACAAAACTCTTTTTGTTGCTGGTTTTGATGGATTATTTAGATCGCTAAATGGTGGAAAAGTCTGGGAAAAAATCGATACTCTCTCCCCCAATATTATAGTGAGTCTTGCTGTTTCTCCTAATTATAAGAATGATTCTACAGTGGCAATTAGTACTTACTTGGGCGGAGGTTATATATCCCACGATCGAGGGAAGAATTGGTCGGGTATTAATAAAGGTTTACTTGAATTAAAAAAATATGTCAAACAAGGTAATCTAGTTCGATTATTCGAGGTTACTTTTTCTCCTGAATACGAGCTAGATAATACGATATTTTCATCTTCCTGGAGACGGTTCTATACTTCTAGAAACAAAGGTCAAGATTGGAACATCCAATATTTTGGTCCGAAAAGAATCTTAAAAAAACTCAAGCTAGATAAATCACCGAAGTCTTTAATCGAACCTCCTTTAATTGTTGCTGTTTCTCCCAACTATACTATCGATAAAACTCTCTATTTAGGTACAAAAATAGGTGATATTTTACAGGTAATTGATGGAGTTGCGATCGATAAAAGTGTTGGCAATGTCGGTAAGCGCATATATTCTTTAACAATCTCACCAGATTTCGTAATCGATCGCACTTTATATGCTGGTGCTGAAGATGGCATTTACGAGTCAGTCGATCGAGGAGTTAGCTGGAAATGTTTACAGAAAACAGCCACTGTTACTAATTTAGCTATTTCCCCTAACTATAAGCCAGACGGAACTATTTTTGCAGGTACTGCACGAGGTATTTTTAAAACCCACGATCGAGGCAGGAGTTGGCTAAAATTAATAGATACCCCCTTTGGTGAAGATTGCTACGTAGAGGCTATTGTAGTATCACCCTCCTATGAACTCGATCGCACTTTACTGGTAAGTATTAGAGGCAAGGGATTATTTAGATCTTTTGATGAGGGACAAACCTTTACAGAGATAGGTAAAACCCTAATCGATAATAATCATTTACTTTCCAATTATGGTAGTGGTTATAACTGTACCACCGTACCGATTAAATTCTCCCCTGACTATGCTAACGATACAACTATCTATGGCTATTCAGGGCTAGAAGTATTTAGATCCCAAGATGGCGGTCTTACTTGGGAAAGCGTTTTTATGCCTAATTACTCTAACAAAAACCCCATCAATTCTCTTTACCGTCTCGTTAACGTCCCATTGCAACTGGGGGGAATTCCTACAAAAAGAGATTAAACGCTCGAATTATTAATATATATAGGATTTGGGCGATTCCTATTGACTGGCTAAAATAGAAAAGATACCCATAGTTGAGAGAAAATCAGAATTTTTAATCAATATTTTCCTGAGAAACGTTAACATAAGTTAATAAAGATAAGTTCAAAAGGAAACATAGTTAGTTAATACCTCCAGTCAATCTAGGCTGAAAAGAGTTATTACCACCTTTAGAGATGAAGCACTTTACTCCTATCTAGTAGGAGAGATAAACCCAAAGGAAACTTTCCTTAGACCCAAGTGCCGTCATCTACAATAAGGAGACCAGCTAATAAATATTTTCTAATATTCTCTATTTCCCAATTTTAGGAGATTGTCAGCGTGAGCAAAAATAATAATAAAAAGTGGCGGAATGCAGGGCTGTATGTACTACTAGCCATAGTAGTTATAGCCCTGGGAACGGCATTTTTAGATCAACAACCGCAAACTAGACAAACTTGGCGATATAGTAAATTAATTGATGAAGTCCAAAGAGGTACTGTTGAAAATGTCAAACTCAGTGCCGATCGCTCCAAGGCATTAGTTACCGATCGAGAAGGAACTTCCATACTAGTTAATCTCCCCAACGATCCACAGTTAATCGATATTTTAACTAACAATGGAGTAGATATTGCCGTTCTACCTCAAAATGACGAGGGAGTCTGGTTTAGAGCCTTAAGTACTCTCTTTTTCCCCATTTTACTCTTGGTAGGATTGTTCTTCTTACTCAGACGCGCCCAAAGTGGCCCTGGTTCTCAGGCAATGAACTTTGGTAAGTCTAAAGCTAGAGTACAAATGGAGCCTCAAACTCAAGTCACTTTTGGGGATGTAGCGGGTATCGAACAAGCTAAACTCGAATTAACTGAAGTAGTTGACTTCCTCAAAAATGCCGATCGCTTTACAGCTATTGGGGCAAAAATTCCTAAAGGTGTATTGCTAGTAGGCCCTCCAGGGACTGGTAAAACCCTACTTGCCAAAGCAGTAGCAGGGGAAGCAGGAGTACCTTTCTTCTCTATTTCTGGTTCGGAATTCGTCGAGATGTTCGTCGGTGTGGGTGCATCCCGCGTCCGCGACTTATTTGAACAAGCTAAAGCTAATGCTCCTTGTATCGTCTTTATTGATGAGATCGATGCAGTAGGTCGTCAACGAGGTGCTGGTTTAGGCGGTGGTAACGATGAGAGAGAACAAACCCTCAACCAATTACTAACCGAAATGGATGGTTTTGAAGGTAATACAGGTATTATCATCATTGCTGCAACTAACCGTCCCGATGTATTGGATGCTGCCCTCTTACGTCCTGGACGTTTCGATCGCCAAGTAGTAGTCGATCGCCCCGACTATTCTGGTCGTCAAGAAATTCTTAAAGTACACGCTCGTGGTAAAACTTTAAGTAAGGATGTTGACCTAGATAAGATTGCCCGTCGTACTCCAGGATTTACTGGTGCGGATCTCGCCAACTTATTGAACGAAGCAGCTATTCTAGCAGCCCGTCGTAACTTAACCGAAATTTCGATGGATGAAGTTAATGATGCGATCGATCGCGTCTTAGCAGGGCCAGAGAAGAAAAATCGCGTTATGAGCGAAAAACGTAAAGAATTAGTCGCTTATCACGAAGCAGGTCATGCTTTAGTCGGCGCATTGATGCCAGATTATGACCCAGTCCAAAAAATTAGTATTATCCCTCGGGGTCGTGCTGGTGGTTTGACTTGGTTTACTCCTAGCGAAGACCGCATGGAATCTGGACTCTATTCTCGTTCCTACTTGCAAAACCAAATGGCAGTAGCTTTAGGTGGTCGTCTTGCCGAAGAGATCGTCTATGGTGATGAAGAAGTAACTACTGGTGCTTCTAATGACCTACAACAAGTAACCAGAGTAGCCCGTCAGATGGTAACTCGTTTTGGTATGAGCGATCGCTTGGGGCCTGTAGCTTTAGGTCGTCAAAATGGTAACGTCTTCTTAGGTCGTGATATTGCTTCTGACCGTGATTTTTCTGATGAAACCGCATCAGCGATCGACGAAGAAGTACGTAACCTAGTAGACCAAGCTTATCGTCGTGCCAAAAAAGTTCTCGTTGAGAACCGTTATATTCTCGATAAATTAGCAGAAATGCTTGTAGAGAAAGAAACTGTAGATGCCGAAGAATTACAAGAACTTCTGGCTAATAATGATGTGAAAATGGCAGCATTAGCCTAGTTGATGAGCTATTAGCTCTTAGCCCTTCGGGTTCGGGCGCGTTCCCTTGCTCGGTCGGCGTTCCCTTGCGCCCTCAGGTGGCGCGGGTTCCGACCGCTTACCGCCGACGCGGGGGTGGAAGGGGGTTTCAAATAGTTTTAAGTCTGT
>JBFRWK010000075.1:0-8101 GCA_051439545.1 Xenococcaceae cyanobacterium
CTATTATTTTGTGACCCACAGTTGATAGTTTTATGACCCACAAATAAATTTTAATCGGGACGTGAAATTTAGAAAAAAAGGTGTTATAATCGCAGAAATCTCTACTGAAATTCTTTAACCAAAGTAAGTTGACAGACTTACAACCAAATTTAGCTGATGGTTAGTGTTGTAACTGTGTAGTAAGTTTTGTTACTTTAATTGGTTAAAACAAGTGAAAAAAAATCAAGCGACGCAAAAGTTGTTGCTGACGTTAGACCCAGGAACGACAGACAGCAAGATTTGCTATCGAATATTGGATGAAGATGAATTATCTTCATACCAGTTATTATTAATGGATTCAAAAACCACAACGGTATCTCGTGAATCTATTGAGGCATATGAAGCCAACCGTATTACTACTCCTTTACCAGAGTCAGAAGCCTGGATTAAATACGATGATGAATACTACGTGACTGGGTTTTTAGCTCAGAGGTTTGGAGCAGTATTGGACAAGAAAGCCTTAAAGTACGAAGGGGCTATAACTAAAGTCCTATCGACTGTAGGAGTGATTGTCACCAAAGAAGGACTGTCCCCTTCTTTAGATTTAGCTTTATCGATCGCTCTACCTTATAGTGAGTGGCAGGATAGGGAAAAGATTGAAAGGGAGTTAGAAACAGCCTTATCGAGCTTTTGCTTCAGAGGACGAGAATTTTCGGTCAATTTAGACTTTTTCAACTGTATTCCTGAAGGAGGGGGATTAATGTTAACCCGTGGCAAAAAGTTGGGAAGAAAGTTTGTCGAATCGAAGCTGGTGTCTTTGATGTGGGGTTATCGGGATTTGTCGATAATAACTTCAGACTGCTCGGTTATCGATGGTCAGACTACTAAACTGGGCTTTCTAGAAATGCTGGAGCAGATTCAAAAGCTTACTTCTGGCTTAGAAGAGAAAGAGCTACTGAAGGTAGTTCACTCGGCAGGGTCAAAGATTACGGCGAATAACGTGAAAAGTTTAGCCAAGAGCCAAAATCCGAAAAGGAAAGCAGACGAGGTAATTCAGATTGTTGAGGTGATTAAAAGAGTCAGGGCAGAATATTGGTCGAGAGTGAAGCAGTGGTTGGTCATGACTTTACCCTCAGATAGCCAAGAAGTTACTCTGGGTGGAGGCACGACTTATTATTTCCAAAAAGAATTAAAAGCTTTCTTTCAGCGTAATTACCCAGAAATCTCTGTATTTTGGTCAGCAGATTTAGAAAGAGACGTACAGCAGGTATTCAATCTAGACCCAGAAAAGGATAGTATTTGCGTTCGTTTAGCCGATGCCTATGGATTGTTCCGCTATATGCAACATCAGGTATTACCGAAGAGAAGTCCCGTTTTATCGAGGAAATAAGAGTATGAGAGCAAAGTCAAGAAAAATACCGATAGATATTCGAGCCAGATTGAAAGTGCAACCAGATAGCTTAGAAGCCATGCTTCATGAATATCTGAAGGATGAAGATACTACCCGCTATCTTCGCCATCAACTGATTTTGGAGTCGTTAATTACGTACTTCTTGCCCTTGGTTTATGAGTATCGAGGAGCAACAACAGCAGAAATTCGCAAAAGCTTGGTTGATGTGAACAAATCATGGCAGCTACATTTTCGTTATCTGCAACAAAGATTAGACATTGACTTGGATTTAGCTCCTCCTACTGTGCCAGTGGATTCTCGCTCGGAAAAGAAATATAGAAACGCAAGCTCTGAAGCCCAAGTAATTCCCACTACTGAAGAGGTTTCTGTAGTTGAAGAGCAAGAAGAAGAAGACTATTGCCACGTTTTTAAGTAATTGAGGAGCATCAAATTGGAACAAACAACTTATAGAGCGGAACGAAGAACTATCTATCTGGGGGACATACCTCTAGAAGTGGCAATGCTACCTAATGGAGATTATTGTCTCAGTCAAACTCAAGTAGCTGGAGCGATCGATCAAGATAGAAATTCAGTGTTACGTTTTTTTAGATCTAAGCACTTCAAAGCTTTAATTGATAAGGGTTTCAAGTGTTACCATTTTGAAGAAAAGCCTTTAATTGAAGGAGGTAAAACACCTATTAGTCCCATTTCTATTGATGTGGCTTGTCTCTACTGGCAAAAGTGGGCAGCAGCAGGTAATGAGAGGGCGCAACAAATAAGTTTAGCTTTAAACAAGCACAGTCTATACGATCTATCAGCTCGAGAGTTTAAAATCGAACGAACTGATGAAGCTAGAAATCAAGCCCTCAGAGAAGATTTGAATTTAGCTCCTAGAGATTACCTTGACTCTCTAGAGCAAAAAGCTGGTAATGTTCTGGAATTTCCGTCTAGGGACACACCTAGCGAAAAAGAGCTACAACTAAAAATCAGATTGGCAGAATTGGAACTGCAAAAAATCAAGTCTCTCGAATATGCCTATGAACCCTGTGAACTGAAGAAATTAGGTACTTTCAGTCCAGAAGTTTTGATTTACCTCAAGGATAAACTCAAACTCAAAAATTGGTCAGAAGCTGAAAGATTTCTAGAGAAATATAACTTTGGTAAAGATAGCGGTGAGTGGGTAAGAGCCAAAATTTCGGGAGAAATACTGATATTACCCTGGGATTCTCTGAGGAGATTAAAAGGGATTTGTGCCCAATTCCAGGCCAGACAAAATTAATAATCACCAGGACAGAACACTCGGCCTAAAAGTACACGACTTGGAAGGTTAATTGTGAATAATCCACTCTAACTGGCTTTCGGCGATCGCTGCCTCAGTCCTAACATCGGTTCAAATACCTGATCCTCCGTGGCAGCGATCGCCTAACCTTCCAAGTCGTGTAAAAGTATTATCTGTGTGAGTGAAGATAGCTTGTGCTATCGCTTAAGAGTTACTGGATTGAAGGAGGCAATCTTGAAAAACAAAAAGTAAGTCTGATCGAGGAGCGACAGAGGGTTAAGTGGTTACTCGAAAAAGCTAATCGGATGGATTGTCGGATTTTCAAGGAGATCTCGATCGATGAGGTTGAGGGCGAGAAAAAAAATAGCTAATCCCTCGATTCAGGAACTAGCTATTCCTGATTACTCAGGTTTAACTCGGAAATTATCTAAATTCCAGTCAAAATACTCCCAGATTCCTTCTTCTTTTGAAGGTGCTTGCTCGACGATATAAAAGCCTTCTTTAGCGATTATTCCCCAGAGAGCTCAGCAATCAATGAGATAATTTCCATCCGTCTTGATTTCTCTTTCTGCTGCAATTAAGTCGATATCCATCTTTTTTTTAAAGGATAAAGTTCACAAAAAGGTAAGCGAAGCTGATACAGATCAGCGAGAGAAAACTAACTACTCGTCAAGATAATTGTCAAAGAAGATTTGTTCTTCTTTTGATAATGCTGGAAAAACTTCATCTATGATCCAGTTTGAGACATAACTTCGTCCTAAATCTTCTCCTAGACTATACAGAACCGCATTGAGCAAATCTTCATCCTTAGTTCTGCAACCTTCTCTAATCATAGCTAGAGCAATAGTTGTCCAAGGATATCGCGCTAACATCCAGCCTAAATTACTCTCCATTAATTGAGAACTTTTCATATTTTCTCTTCTCTACCGATACCAAGAGACAAAAAAGTCTTTTTAACTTCAGACCAATCCTGGCAATAGTAATATTTTTGAGCTTTCACGTTGGCAATATAAAATCCAGGTTGACCACCGTTAATGTATTTTAACTCCAATAGCAGGACTTGCTTGGTGATGCCAAATTCTTCAATTCCAGTTAATCCTCGACTAACGTTACTGGTTAGGAGACTACCACCTGTTAACCATTTACCATCTTGCCTTTTGATGATGTAGTAATAACTAGGATAAATAACTTTAGACATGGCAGAACTTCTTGAAAAAAAATAACAGTCCCTCCCTCATAATAAATCATGGGGGGGAGGGAAAGCTAATCAGTTAGCTTTGGTCGTTTCCAGCCGATTCATCGTAGTAATCAATCAAATTCATTTCTTCCTGAATATCATCGATTACTTCTGAAAATTCGCCTTCTTCCGACTTGACCTCAAGCAAAGGCATACATCATGAATAAGTACGAACAAGCCAGTCAGATCAGGGCATCTCTCTTGGCTGAGCGTGAGAATAGTTTTGACCTTGCCCGTTAATAATATTTTGTTTTTTCAGGTAGATTTTTTACTTCTTTTGGAGCAGAATAGATTATCTTAGAGGAGAAAAAAAATAACGAGCAAAAAACAAGGAGTAGATGAGCAAAATAATCGCCCTATTTAATCAATCTGGGGGAGTCGGGAAAACTACTCTAACTATGAATTTAGGATTTCACCTGGCACAGAAAAAACATCGAGTTTTGCTGGTGGATTTAGACCCTCAAGGCTCTTTAACTGCTTTTATGGGGTTAGAGCCAAACGAACTAGAAAAAACTATTTACAATTCCATTCTTTTTGATGAACCCTTACCGATACATCATCAGCTCCATGATATGGATTTAACCCCTGCCAATATAGATTTAAGTGGGGCTGAATTAGAATTGGTGATGGCTGACTTGAGAGATTTTCGTCTACAAAAAGCTTTAGACCCAGTTCGGTCACAATATGACTTCATTTTGATAGATTGCCCCCCAAGTTTAGGACTGCTTAGCTATATCAGTTTAGTAGCAGCAACTCATGTTCTTATTCCTATTCAGGCAGAATATAAAGCTCTACGAGGTACAGAGCTTCTTTTTCAAACTATTCAACGGGTAAAGAAAGGAGCAAATAAAAAACTCAAAATTGCTGGGTTCGTCCCAACCATGTACAATGTGCGGACTATTCATAGCGAAAAGAGTTGGCAAGCTATTAAAGAGCTTGCTAAGTTGGGAGAAGTTTTTTCTCCAATTCCCCGCACTATAGTATTTGCGGATGCTTCCCAGAAACAACTACCTTTGGCTAAATACGAACCTAAGCATTCTGTTGTTACTTTAATGAAACAAATCGCTAAGAGCTTGATTAATCAATAATGGCTAGACGAACCAAAAATAACCGAGATGAAGTTTATTCCTTAAAAGGTGTTGACCAGCTTTTTGATACCATGACCGAGTCAGAGAAAGTTTCTGAGTTGCTGGCTCTGAAAGATATTGTTTTACCAGAAAGTCAGTCACGACGATTCTTTGACCCTCAAGCCATGGCTGATTTAACTCAGTCAGTTCAAAAAAAAGGAATTTTATCGCCTTTGCTAGTACGCCCTCTTGGTAATAAGCAATATGAACTGGTAGCAGGAGAAAGAAGATATCGGGCAGCTAAAGCAGTAGGATTAAAACAAGTTCCCGTAGTTATCAGAGAACTTTCAGACCTGGAAACTAAAGAGTTAGCTTTAGTTGAAAATCTCCAAAGAGAAGATTTAAACCCTATAGATGAAACTGAAGGGATTTTATCTTTGTTAGCTTTGCAAGAAAATCTGCCTGTAGACGAAGTAATATCTAGGTTCTATCGCCTTTACAATGAGCAAAAAGGTAATGTTGATAATTCTAACCCAAACGTTTGGGTTAAAAATTTTGAGGCTTCTGTTACAGGTCTATTTAACTCTCTAGGTCGCCTAAATTGGGAGTCTTTTGTCAAAACAAGACTTCCTCTCCTTAATCTCCCTGAAGATGTACTAGAAGCTCTCAGAAGCGGAAAAATCGAATACACCAAAGCGTGTGCGCTCGCCAAAATCAAAGATGAAGATGCCAGGAAAAAATTAATGGCATCCGCAATTGCTGAGTCTTTGTCCTTGAGGGAAATCAAAGAACGAATTAAAGCAGCAACACCACAACAGCAGAAAGAGGAAGTATTTACTCGCGCAGATAATGCTCATAGGCAGATTAAGAAGTCTAAGAAATTCCTGATGGAAAATCCTCGGAAACGGAAAAAATTAGAATCACTATTGGCTCAAATTGAAAAGCTGCTTGAAGTTGAAAAATGAAGGGGTGGTGATTCCTATGTAGTGAAAAATTTTGGTGGTGATTCCCATGTAGTGAAAAAAGATCGATCGCCTTCTCCAGAACAGGAGTTAGTGGGTAGTATCTTGGCAATCCCAACTCTTCCTGCTAAGTGTTCGTTTTGGGTTGAGGAGACTCTTCTGCTTGTAGTTCTTCGAGGACATCCCAAGCGATTTCAGATTCTTGGGCTATTTGTTCTTCTTCATCACGGCAGACGCGAGTATGTAACAGAACTTCGCCAATTCTTTGTGAGAGAAGATCCCTAGAAGATAAGGGTGTAACTTGGATTTTCATGAGAATATCAGTTACAGAGATGATACCAAGTAGTTGCTCTTTAATTACAGGTGCTTTTTGAATCCCAGTTTCCGCAAATAGTCGGGCGACATTGGCGATACTCAGCTCTGGATTGACCACTATACAAGGCTTAGTCATAATCTGATGAACTCTAACTTGTTCGGGGTCTTTTCCTCTGGCTGTAACTCCATAAACAATATCTGTTTCCGTCACAATGCCATAGGCATCCTCCTCGTCATCGGGTTTGACCAGAAGAGAACGTAGTTTTTTAGTTTGCATCAAGCCGATCGCCTGAGCCACTGTCGCTGAACTGTTAATCATCAAAACTTCTGTAGTCATAATGTCGGCTGCTTTCATGCTCCTCCTCCTCTTGGCTGGAAACTTGAGAATGTCAGACATCAACGCCTGGGGAAATTAATCATCTTCCCATTCTTCTTTACCCAACAGATCGATGATCGGCTCTGTGAGCAAAAATTCATTTAGTTCTAATTCTCGCTCTACTTCTAGCCATTCACGAGCCGGAATATATTGGCATAGATTATAAATCGACTGCTGACGATGAAGTAGACCTTTCTTAACTAATTGACTAGCTTCATCTCGAATTACATCTAGGGAATAACGAACTGTTTTCATTCTAGTTTACCCCCCGTCCCTAGCAAGGGCTCGATACTAGCTCGCCCTCGAAAAACCTAGTCTTCACCTCTATTATAAAACAAAAATGGCAGTTTTGTGAGGTTAAATAAGTCATTTTAGCTGATTTTAGGGTTAAAATGGAGTATAATTTTAACTTACTCACTTTTACTTTTATTTATTCCTAATTTATTGACTTTGTCTCTGAGTTGGCGATAAAAAAGATTGAGCTTGGGCAATCAAGCCTTCTGACCAACTCGAATAATGCCTTTCTGGGTTAAATTTGCTTAGATGCTCCCAGACTTCAAGTCTTGTCCTCACAAGTTCTTCAATTTATTTATCTATCTTGAAGACGGAAAGAAGCCGAAAGGGGCTTTAGCTCAGAAGAATGCGCACGCGCTTGGGAGCTAGTCGAAGATTTACAGGCAGAAGAAGCACATCAGCAAACAGAAGAACTGAGGCAAACAGCTTTTGATGAATATTGCCAAGAACATCCAGAAGCGAAAGAGCTAGTGGGGCGATACGATCCTTGGTATTGTCATTGGGAAGAAGGAGAAGAAGTACCCTCCTGAGAGAATAACTTTTAATCTAAGATTCTCTTGGTCATACCCTTAGCTATTCAAGAGAGTCTTTTTGGAGAAGGTAAAACTTTTGACTTCCTTGACTTGGAACTGTTGACTTTGGATTTGTTTCCTGAAGGTGCTTGCTCAGAAGAGGATTTCTGTACTTGAGCTTTGTCTTCCTTTCGGGCTTTTAAAAACCTGGGTGCTTGCTCTTGAGGTGAGGCTAACAGTTCCACAAATCCGAAAGCATCTCGATGGGGGAGAAAAACTGCCTTGATTGAGACAAAAGGAGGTAAACCTTGGTCTTTTCCCCCTTTGGGATTAAATCGAAATGGTCTAACAGGGGCATCTTTCCAGAGTAAAGGGATATGGCTAGCTTTAAGAGTTCTCACTTTCTTAGCTGGGTTATCCATCTGGTGAACGTATTTAAGGAGCTTGGGGTTGAAGTTACGGAAGACAGAAATACAAGGAGGACGACAAACAGGAATAAATTGCCAGAGTCCAGACAGCAGAATAGGTAGTAGGTAGTAAGTAGTAGGTAGTAGGTAACAGATGCTACATTGACCCACTACCCACTACCTACTACCCGCTACCTAATGATGATGCCCACAGCTTGAAAGATTAATCCATCAGTCGCTGTCGGTGATTCAGTGGAGGTAGTAGCTTCAGTTAGGTCAGAAG
>JBFRWK010000076.1:0-32146 GCA_051439545.1 Xenococcaceae cyanobacterium
CACTCATATGGCAGCTAAAATCTCCTCTCATACTTTGCGACTTCTTCTCCGTCGTCAGTTTGGAATTGATGTTCAAACCTTTCAATCTGTAACTCCTTGCTAAAATCTAATTCACATTAGACGTATAGTAGATGGCTCTATATCAACTAACAACTAACAACTAACAACTAACAACTAACTACCATCACCTATAAAGCTGCGGAAATTAATTGGAATGACTATAGTTTGACGTTTAACTTCACTACTCACTACTTGCTACTCACTACTCACTACTCACTACTCACTACTCACTACTCACTACTTGCTACTCACTACTCACTACTTACGACTTGCCACTTCATCCTCCAATCTCCTAACCTTACTTTGTACGGCTCTATTTTCCAAGGGCAACACGATCCGAAATTTCGAGCCTTTTCCTTTCTTGCTAGTAACTGTAATCTTTCCGCCGTGGGCTTCAACAATTTGTTGGGCTATGTTCAATCCCAAGCCAAAACTAGCCATATCCTTATTTTCTGTCTGGTTAACTCGGTAAAATCCCTTGAAGATATAAGGTAAATACTCTGGCTCAATACCAATTCCTGTATCTTCTACCTGAATCTCTACCCGTTGATTGTCGCAATTGAGCCGAAGGATAATATTGCCGTTTGCGGGGGTATAGCGACAAGCATTGCTGAGGAGATTACCAATAGCTTGTTTTAAAAGGTTAGCATCTGCTTTTACCATAACAGGTTCCGCCATTAACTGGGCGGTAAGATTGAGATTTTGCGATCGCGCTTTACTCTTCCATTCTGGGATTAAACTACGTAACAAATCCACGATATTAACTGGTTGAAGCGACTCGATCGACAATATGCTGTCATTTTGTGCCAAAAATAGTAAGTCCCCTACTAGAGTACTCATGCTTTTAGTCAGATTGATAATCTTATGTAAGCGTTGATGTAGAAAAGTACTATCTGCTTGCACATCTTTAAGTTCCATTAATCCTACCCGCGCATTACTCAAAACTTCAGCTAAAGGAGCGCGGAGTTCGTGGGAGGCATTGGCAGTAAAGCGATTTAACTGATTACAGGTTGACTCTAGTTCTCGATTGGTATTTTGTAAGCTGGTTTCCCTTTCTTTCAATTCCCGTTCCAGTTGCAAAAACAAGTGAATAGCCAATACTGCCCCCAAGCTACCAATAGTAGCCGATGCACAGAGGACAATCCAGGTAATCTGTCGGTAAAATGCCTGGTGTTGCTGGCGTACTTCTAATAATTGTTCTTGTTTTTGAGTAAAGTCATCGATCGCTAAGCGAGTAGCATTCATCTTATCTTTTCCCTCTTCTAGCCAGTCGTAAAGAAGAGATGTATTCACCAATCTTTCTTCTCTTCCACTAATTCGTTGAAGTTCGTGTTTCAAGGTTAGCTTTTGCCGTAATATCTTCAAATGTCGATCGACTTTAATGCGGATTTCTTGTAATCTTTGTTTCTGCTGAGGATAATTCTCTACTAAATTCTCTAGTTCGTTCAGGACATCGGGAATAACAGCACGAGAACTATGATAGGGTTCGAGAAATTCCTCTCGATGAGTCAGCCCATAACCCCGTACCCCCGTTTCTGTATCCACTAAGGCTGTAAGCAGACGTTTAGTTTCTAGCTTGACCATTTTGGTATGCTGTACTACTTTTTCGTCTTCTTCTAAACTGGCTTTTAACCAGGCAAAAGCACCAAGGGAGGTAAATAAGCAGACAATGGGGATGGAGATAATAATGCTACCCCGCAAGCGCACGGGTAATACTTTCCATCGATCGAATTTTATCCAGTTAAGCATTGTTATTACTAGGGTGATTTGGGTGGTTCAACGCAAAATCTTATACTGTCAATAGTTTTAATCCAGTCTTCTATACCAAAATCTCGCAGACTTGCCATCAGCTTATTACTCTAACAACTAGGGCATTACTCTTTTATTTCCTCTACAAGTATGACCCTTACAAGTAGGGGTTAAAACCTCCTCTTGAGGGCATCTATGCCAGTTTTTAGTTTTATTTCTCGGTTTTACCGAAAAACCCAAAACTAATAACTATTGACTGGAATCTCGGCAATCAAACCAATCCTCACGATCGGTGACTGCGCTATTGTGTAACATCCTGTAAAAATAGTATTAATTAAAAGATAAAATATTTATTAATCATAATTTAAACTATAAACTGGTCAATAAAATTAAATTTAAGGCAATCTGGCTCTTCATAAATCAAAATCTAGTTATTTTGTCCAAACTATAAGATAATTTTGGTTTAGCGTAAGTTAGCAGTTAACAAAGTAAAAATTATTTACTGTTGACTTTGACAACAAAAATGTTGTTAATATACTTTAAAATAGACTTAAACAACAAAATAGTTGTTTTAATCTCCTGGGAGGGTAGAAGGCTCGATCGATATAGTATCTACTCTACTCAGTGAAGTCTGTAGCTCAAAGCAATATAGTAACTTGTCTTCTAGATTTAGTAGAAATATAACCAAACAATGAGTGAAACAATTTTAGCTATAAATAATTTAACCGCCAATGTAGACGGCACAGAAATTCTTAAAGGTGTTAACTTAGAAATCAAAGCAGGAGAAGTCCATGCGATTATGGGGCGCAACGGTTCGGGGAAAAGTACTCTCTCGAAGATTATTGCAGGACATCCTGACTACGAAGTAACTGGGGGAGAAATTATTTATCAAGGAGAAAATATTTTAGACAAAGAACCTAACGAAAGGGCTGTAGATGGTATTTTTCTCGCTTTTCAGTATCCTTTAGAAATTCCTGGAGTAAGTAATTTAGATTTTTTGCGCGTAGCCTACAATGCCAAAAGAAAGCATCAGGGTTTAGAAGAAATAGATACCTTCGATTTTGAAGACTTAATAGAAGAAAAACTAGAAGTTGTAAAAATGAAATCCAGCTTCTTAGAAAGAAGTCTTAACGAAGGTTTTTCTGGTGGCGAGAAAAAGCGCAACGAAATTTTACAAATGGCGTTACTAGATCCGACTTTAATTATTTTAGATGAAATTGATTCTGGGTTGGATATTGATGCCCTCAAAATTGTAGCCGAAGGCGTAAATCAGCTAAAAACACCAGACAAAGGTTATCTAGTTATTACCCATTATCAAAGATTACTCAACTACATCACACCTGATTTTGTTCATGTAATGCAAGATGGCAAAATTATTACTAGTGGTGGTAAAGAATTAGCCTTAGAATTAGAATCTCGCGGTTACGACTTCCTTGACGAACAAGCAGTAGCGGAGGTGAGTGCATAATGGCTGTACAAATTCCTTTTGCAACTATCGAAAAACTAGAAGAGAAGGGCATAGTTGAAGATAATTGGCTGATGGGGTTATTAAAACAAACATCCTCCTCAGAAGATGAACCATCATGGCTAAAAGATATCCGTCGTACCTCTGCTAACTGGGTTTCTCGTTTACGAGTACCTACCAACAAAGATGAAGAATGGCGGTTTACCGATTTATCTGCTTTGGTAGAGAAAGATTTTGTGGCAGCCAAACCCACAGAGACAGTTCGGGGAACGTATCTAAAGCTACAGGAAACAGAAAATAATCGTCTTGTCTTTGTTAACGGTAAATATGCTGCTGAATTATCAGAGATATCGGGATTACCTGACGGGGTATTTGTGGGTAATTTAAATAGATTACCTGAGAAATATTCTGCCCAAACCTATTTTGCCCAACAACATAATAGTCAGGAAGTTTTTACTGCCCTCAACACGGCTAGTTGTGAAGATATAGCTGTTATTTGGGTAGGTAAAAATATTATTTTGGAAACTCCTATTCAACTTGTTTTTATTGCTGAGGCAGGAGATAAAGCTAGTTTTTCTCATCCCCGTACTTTAATTGTTGCCGAAACAGGGGCAAATTTCTCTTTAGTTGAAGAATATAGCGGTACGGGAGAATATTTCACTAATGCCGTTACCGAAATCTCGATCGCAGAAAATGCAGGAATAAAACATACCCGTCTGCAACAAGAATCTGATTCTAGTTTCCATATCGCAACAACTGCTGTCAATCAAGCTCGTGATAGTCGTTATACTTTGAACGAACTTAACTTCGGTGCCAGCTTATCCCGACACAATCCAGAAATTTTACAAAAAGGAGAACAAACCGAAACCTATCTCAATGGCTTAACTGTTGCTACTGGACAACAAACCGCCGATACTCACAGTATCATTGCCCTAACCAAACCCCATGGTACAACCGATCAATTACATAAGTGCATTGTAAGCGATCGCGCTCATAGCATCTTTAACGGTAAAGTTTTTGTCCCCAAAGAAGCCCAACTTACCAATGCTGCCCAACTAAACCGCAACTTATTACTTTCTCCTAAAGCCAGAGTAGATACCAAACCCGAATTACAAATCACTGCCGATAATGTAAAATGTTCCCATGGTGCTACAGTATCTCAACTAGAAGCAGATCAGATCTTTTATCTTCGTAGTCGTGGCTTAACCGAAGAAGATTCCCGCTATCTTCTGATTGATGCTTTCGCTGCCGAGATTATCGATCGCCTTGCCCTCAAATCATTACAGGAAAGAATAAGTCAAATCATCAAACAAAAAACAGACAATTAACCATCACAAATTAACCATCAACAAAAAAATGACTTACACCCAAGAAAAAACCTTAGCAGATCGCGTCCGTGAAGACTTCCCAATTTTACATCAAGAAGTCAACAATAAACCCCTAATTTACTTCGATAGTGCTGCTAGTTCCCAAAAGCCCTTAGCAGTATTAAATGCCATTAGGGATTATTACGAAAAAGATCATGCTAATGTGCATCGTGGGGCGCATACTTTAAGTGCTAGGGCAACAGATGCTTACGAAGGTGCAAGAGATAAAGTTGCTAGGTTTATTAATGCTGCCCATCGAGAAGAAATTGTCTATACCCGTAACGCCTCCGAAGCAATTAATTTAGTTGCTTATAGTTGGGGATTAACTAACTTAAATAAAGGCGATGAAATTATTCTTTCTGTCATGGAACATCACAGCAATCTCGTTCCCTGGCAAATTATCGCTCAAAAAACTGGGGCAGTTATTAAATACGTGCAATTAACCCCTACAGAAGAATTCGATCTAGAACATTATAAATCCTTACTTTCAGATAAAACCAAACTAGTTGCGATCGTTCATGTTTCTAATACCTTAGGTTGTATAAATCCTGTAGAAGAAATAGTAAAACTAGGGCATCAATACGGAGCAAAAGTATTAATAGATGCTTGTCAGAGTATTCCTCATCTACCCGTAGACGTGCAAGCAATTAACTGTGATTGGTTAGTAGCTTCGGGGCATAAAATGTGTGGGACTACAGGGATTGGTTTTCTCTACGGTAAAAAAGAATTACTAGAGTCTATGCCTCCTTTTTTAGGTGGAGGAGAAATGATCGATGAAGTATATCTAGATCATTTTACTGTAGGGGAATTGCCTCACAAATTTGAAGCAGGAACACCCGCCATAGCAGAAGCGATCGCTCTTGGTGCAGCCGTAGATTATCTTACTCATATAGGTATGGATGAAATCCATGCTTATGAAGAAGAATTAACTGCTTATTTATTTGAAAAGTTAGCAGAAATTCCTAACTTAAGAATTTATGGCCCAAAACCCACAAGAGACGGTAGAGGTAGAGCAGCTTTAGCAGCATTTAATATAGAAGGAATTCATGCCAGCGATTTAGCAACCTTACTAGATCATGAAGGAATAGCTATTCGTTCTGGTCATCATTGTACCCAACCCCTACATCGTATTTTCAATGCTTCTGGTAGTGCGAGAGCCAGTTTGTACTTTTATAATACCCGTGAGGAAATCGATACTTTTATCGCTGCTTTAAAAGATACTATTGATTTTTTCAGTAGCATGATGGGATAAGTAGGGTTGGCTGAAACGCTTAAGTTCTAATAATAGCTATCAGCTATCAGCTATGGCTCTTCCGATTTGACTATGCTAAAAAGAAGCGCGATTGTCAGATATTCCTGAAGGCACATAATCCTAAAAAGCTTTATATTGCCGTTCTTCCGTACTTGTTATGCCAAACTATCAGCTTGAGCTAAATCAATCTTTTTAATCAAGGCGGTTTTCAAACTAACAGAAACATAGACGGTTAAAAATAGCTATAAGCTTTATCCAGCAAACTTTGTATAATTTTCTAGCATACTAGGTACTGAAGAACCTTTATTTCTTGGTGAAAACAAAATAGCTCCCTAGAATCTTATTTCTAGAGAGCTATTAAATAATAGAAAACCCCTTAAAAAAAGGGGCTAATACCTTAATAAAATACTTTTATTCTTAACTAGCTTTCCATGATTTCTTGTTATGTTTTAAACTTAAACTCAAACTACCAACACCGAGTAAAGCGAGGAGAGTAGCAGGTTCAGGAACTGGTGCCCCGTTCTGGACCTCTGATGAAGCCGAATAGTCCCCTTCGTCTGAGTTTAGAGGTTGTCCAAATGTCAAATCACTTGAGAAGGCTGTGGTCTGATCAAAACCAGGTGCGTTGAAGATAAATTCTCCTTCATTTAGCGAGAATTCAACAGATCCATCCCCACCAAGTTCACCTAAAAAGGTTGTTCCAACTGGTAATGTTGCAGTTACGTCATTACCAAAGTCGAAGCTTAGGGGAGTTGTAAGTTGGTATTCGGCCTCTGCAACAAAACCTGGTACAGGAGGATCGATGATCAGAATATTTTCAAAAGTTGCAGTTGCTGTAGTTGGGAAAACTTCAGGGACACCAGGGAAAAAGGAGGCAAAGTCACCGCTAGCGGTAGTGACAAATGCTCCAGTATCGTCGGGGCTGAAAGTGGTAGTGAAATCATTACCTACTACGTCAAAAGAATCAGCTGCATCATCATAGTCGCCATTTATACCGTTAGACCAAGAAAGTTGTCCTGTCAGATTAGCAGCCTGAGCAGGAGCAGTGGCAATGCCAGTAACAGCGATCGCACCAATAGCACCAATTCCTACAGGAGCTAGCTTCTGCAATAAATGAGGTTTATTCATAATTTATCCCTAATAATACTAAGTTTTGGAAAATCCCAGGATTAGCTATCTAATAATGAGCTAATAGAGAAATTGTAAAGTAAATACCAAGATAATAATGCTACATAGCATACAACTTCATCAAATCTTTACATCAAAAATGGATATTTATAACGATCGAGTAACATTAAAATTTCTTTTCCTACATAACACTCAAAATAAAAAAAGTAGTTTAGACAAAGCTAATAGCTAATAGCTGATAGCTACTTACTTCTACCCGGACTCCACCAAGATTTTTAAGAGGTAGTCTGAAAAGTATGATTTTATACATTCAAGCCCCCTAAATCCCCCAACTTTGGGGGACTTTAAGTTGTTCTCCCCCCAGCCCCCCCAGAATTGGGGGGATAAAGGGGGGCAGGGGGCTGGGGGGGCGAAAATTAAATAAAACTCTGTGTATCAAAAACTTTTCAGATATCCTCTAAGACAGCTAAAAATCTAAAACTCAAAACTCTGATTTTAATTCTCTTGCCATTAAAGCCTTAACTGCCTCTGTTGGTGTAGTCTTATTATTAAGTAACCTATAGACTTGACGAGCAATAGGAACGGCGATCGCTTTTTCCTCGGCAAGTTTAATTAAGACATTAGTGGTATTAATTCCTTCTGCCGTTCCTTCTAATTTTGCTAAAATCTCATTTAAGGTTTGACCGCGAGCCAAGCCATAACCTACCTGATAGTTACGAGAAAGAGGACTATCGCAAGTAGCAATCAAGTCTCCCATCCCAGACAAACCGAAAAAAGTTTCAGCCGAAGCACCTAAATAAGTACCCACTCGAATCATTTCAGGTAAGGCTCTTGTTAACAAACTTGCTTTAGCATTAGTGCCTAGTTGCAAACCATCACAAACACCAGCAGCGATCGCCATAATATTTTTTAATGTACCTCCTAATTCTGTACCAAGAGGATCGTTATTTACATAAACACGAAAAGTATCACAAGAAAATATACTTTGTACTTTTTTTGCTGCTATTGCATCTTTACTAGCTACTACTGTTGCTGCGGGTAAATTTTTTTGAATTTCTTTTGATAAATTAGGGCCAGAAAGTACGACTACAGGATTACCAGGGAAAGCCGTTTCCCACATTTGCGAGGGGGTATGAGTGGTAATTGGGTCTAGTCCTTTTGTAGCAGTAACTAAAATAACTCGATCTCTTAGCTGTATCTTTTGTAATTTTTCAATTGTCGGTCTTACTCCTTTCATAGATACGGCAGATAAAACCACATCCGCATTAGCGATCGCCGATTCTAAACTTTCCGAACTACTCCGCGACCACAGCCGTACTTCATTGGGATTGCGTTTAGCTACATTAGCCAAAGCAGAACCCCAGACCCCCGCGCCGATAATAGTTATGACCGCCTGACTCGGTAAGTTTTGTTTCTCGTAAATCACTTTTAATTTCGATCGAACAAGGACAATCAAACTATATATACAATACTATTTCATTTGTCAGAAGTTCATAAGTTATTTAATTTAATTCTGTATTCTATTTAACAGCATTCATAGCAGTAAATATTAAATTAATAAGTACAAATTAAAAACTTATTTTTGATAGTTACAAAAGTAAATAAAACTACATTATAATTTTAGTTTTCGTGACATAGCTTTACCTATTTGTTAGATTGAAGAAAATAAATTATTTAAAGAAAAACAGATTTTAAATGAGTAATAAATGCCCTTGCTGCTCTAGTTCTTTACTAAGACATTGGAACAATAATAGCAAGTATTGGTTTTGTCTTCACTGCCGTCAAGAAATGCCTAATCTTGAAGCAAAGGTAAAAAAATATACTGACGATCGCTCGGAAAAAATATTGACAAAATCTCTAGCTCTTTCTTCTTAATTAGTTATTAGTTGTTAGTTACTAGTTCTAATTAAATAAAGTTTGAAAACTAATTTTATTTGAGGAAATTAACTAGTTAAAATTACGGAGCTTAGAGTAATCTTATTTAATTTTTGAATTAGATAACTAGACCAATTCTTTTTAAATTTTGTCGTAATTCTCGTGCCAACTGAGGATTTTGTTGTTCGTAAAGTGCGATCGCCCTTTGAAAAGTTTCGATACTCTCTTTCATGTAACCAGTTTTATAAAAAACAACTCCTAAATTCTGATAAGCAGGAGCATAGTTAGGATTGAGTTCGATAGCTTTCTGGTAGGCTGCGATCGCTTTGTCTGTTTGTCCCATAGATTTGAGAACCATACCCAGATTGTAATAACCCAGAGCAAAATTGGGGTCGAGTTTAATTGTCTGTAACAAAGCTTGTCGAGCTTCTTGTAGATTACCTAAATTGAGTAATAAGCTACCTAAATTGTTGTAAGCACCAATTTTTAAGATAGGTAAAATCGGTTGTTCGATCGCTTTTTGGTATTGTTTCTTAGCTCGTTCGTAATCGAGCTTACGGTTATAAGCATTACCCAGACTGTAATAGAGTTCAAACAAAACAGGAGGATCGGCTAAATTAGATTTTAAACCCTGTTTCAAAAATTTAATTCCAGTCTTTACCGAACCACTTTGAAGGTATAAAGCCCCTAGCTTGCTACAAACATAAGGATCGTGAGGATGAGTAGCTAAAAACTTTTCCATCATCACTCTTGCCCTTGTATATTTATCTAGAGAGTTTATAGCTTCTGCCTGATAACCATAATGGAGAATTGCTACTTCCTCTAGGTTTATTACTCGCCACTGGGGTTCTTTGGTTAAAATTTCCCTCACACTATCATCAATTAGGGCATGATAGGGACGAGTAAACTTAATATCCCGATGACGACGAAACAATCTAGAAACAAGAGAATAAGGAGATTGGGCAGCCCCTACTTCCTGACGAATAAGGTTAACCACCAAATTGTCATCTGATGCTATGACTTGCTTTAACTGAGGTGCGATCGCTGGATTTAAAGCCTCATCAGCATCCAATACGAGTACCCATTCACTTTCAACATATCTAAGAGCTTCATTGCGGGCTATAGCAAAATCATTGCACCACTCGAAATAATGTACCTTAGCCCCAAATTGTTCGGCAATCTCTACTGTTTTATCCGTAGAACCCGTATCTAAAATTACAATATCATCGACAAGATCTCGGACAGTTTCTAAGCATTTAGGGAGAGATTGTTCTTCATTTTTGACAATAGTACAAAGGCTTAATCTAGTCATTTTGTTCTGAGGTCTGAGAGTTACTTAAGTTTGTGGTTAAATTACCGTTCAAATGCACGAGAGTGAGTAATAGATTAATACAAAAATAATAAAACCGTATAAAAGGTTCGGAAAACTACACTACCTAAGAAATATCATCAGCTTGCACTATATATAAAGATGATACATAACCAGAGAGTAAGAGAGTAATCATAACTACTGCTTAAGCTCAGAAATTGCCAATCATCCTACCTAAAAAAAATTTTAGTTTTGTTATTAAAGTTGGAGACATTTATTTTATGGCAAAAGTTGTTGGTATAGATTTAGGAACTACTAACTCTTGTGTAGCCGTAATGGAAGGTGGTAAACCTACAGTAATTGCTAATGCTGAAGGTTTTAGAACTACCCCATCGGTTGTTGCATATGCAAAAAATGGCGATCGCTTAGTCGGACAAATCGCTAAACGTCAGGCAGTAATGAACCCTGGCAACACTTTCTATTCCGTTAAACGCTTCATTGGACGGAAATACGATGAAGTTACCAATGAAACCAAAGAAGTCGCTTACAAAGTATTGCGGGATGGCAATGGCAACGTTAAATTAGATTGTCCCGCACAAAGTAAGCAATTTGCTCCAGAAGAAATTTCTGCTCAAGTTCTCCGTAAATTAGTAGAAGATGCTAGTAAATATTTAGGCGAGACTGTTACCCAAGCAGTTATTACTGTACCTGCTTACTTTAACGACTCTCAGCGTCAGGCAACTAAAGACGCAGGTAAAATTGCTGGTGTCGAAGTCCTCAGAATTATCAACGAACCTACAGCAGCTTCCTTGGCTTACGGTTTAGATAAAAAAAGTAACGAAACCATCTTAGTATTTGACTTGGGTGGTGGTACATTTGACGTTTCCATCCTGGAAGTAGGTGATGGGGTATTTGAAGTATTGGCTACTTCTGGGGATACTCACTTGGGTGGTGATGACTTTGATAAGAAAATTGTCGATTATTTAGCAGAAGAATTTCAGAGAAACGAAGGTATCGATTTACGTAAAGATAAACAGGCGTTACAACGTCTAACAGAAGCAGCAGAAAAAGCCAAAATCGAGCTTTCTAGCACTACTCAGACAGATATTAACCTACCCTTCATTACTGCTACTCCAGAAGGTCCCAAACATCTAGATATGACCCTTACCAGGGCAAAATTTGAAGAACTCTGCTCCGATCTGATCGATCGCTGTCGTGTTCCTGTAGAACAAGCTCTTAAAGATTCTAAACTAGATAAAAGTGGTATCGATGAAGTAGTAATGGTGGGTGGTTCTACTCGTATTCCTGCCATCGTCGAACTAGTTAAAAGAATCTTAGATAAAGAAGCTAACCAAACTGTAAACCCCGATGAAGTAGTTGCTGTGGGTGCAGCTATTCAAGGTGGTGTCCTAGCAGGGGAAGTAAAAGACATCTTACTACTCGACGTTACACCTCTATCTCTTGGGGTAGAAACCTTGGGTGGTGTAATGACCAAAATTATTCCTCGCAACACTACTATTCCTACCAAGAAATCGGAAACTTTCTCTACCGCAGTGGATGGTCAGTCCAATGTAGAAATTCACGTTCTCCAAGGGGAAAGAGAATTCGCTAAAGACAACAAGAGTCTAGGTACTTTCCGCCTCGATGGTATTCCTCCCGCACCCCGTGGTGTGCCTCAAATCGAAGTAACTTTCGATATAGATGCTAACGGTATCCTCAATGTTACTGCGAAAGACAAAGGTACTGGCAAGGAACAATCTATCAGCATCACTGGTGCTTCTACTCTGCCAGAGGATGAAGTAGATCGGATGGTAAACGAAGCAGAATCTAATGCTGCTGCGGATAAAGAACGTCGTGAGAAAATCGATCGCAAGAACCAAGCTGACTCTTTAGTATATCAAGCAGAAAAACAACTTAATGAATTAGGTGATAAAGTTCCTGCCGATGATAAAACCAAAGCAGAAGGTTTGATTAAAGACCTCAAAGACGCTGTAGCTTCTGAAGACGACGATAAAATCAAGACTGTCATGCCAGAATTACAGCAAGTTCTCTATAGCATTGGTAGTAGCATCTATTCTCAAACTCCTGGCGCAGAAGCAACTCCTGGTGCAGAAGCAGCAGGTGGCGCAGGAACAGCAGGTAGTGCGAGTTCTGGTAGCACCGATGGCGACGATGTGATCGATGCTGAATTCTCAGAAAGTAAATAAGCACTTAGTTTCTAGTTTCGTAGCTAAAAAAGCTTAATAGTTATTGTAGGGAGGTTTGAAGAAACTTCCCTATATTTTTTGGTTTTATAAGCTAGAAAAATCTATTTAACCTGAGTTCGCGTGGAAGCTGAAACTCTGACCTCATAGTTGTTTAAAAATTACTATTTTCTTATGGGATTATTTTCTAGAGTTTGAATAAAAATTGGCTAAAAGTGAGGGCGTAATTGAGGAGCGACCCCGCGCGCGACGGGGCGTTCAAGCTTGTCGGGAGACCCGACAAGACAGCGGGTCGTCAACGCGCAAGGGAACGCGCTCTGACATGAGGTCTCCTCAAAATGTTGATCGCCCGAACCCGAAGAGCTAAGAGCTGATAGCTGATAGCTAATAGCTACCCTAACCAATTAATTTTATTATCCCGAACTGACGTTATTTAAGCAAAGCTTCCCCCCGACTGTACAATTCTCTAGCATAATCTGTCCAAGTCCCCTGTCCCCAATAACGAAAACAACTCGTTTCTAGTAGTAACACATACAACAAAGCTTCTAAATACTCTAGACTCTTCGTAACAGCAGGATCTTTAGCTACCGCATCGTCATATTTAGCATGGAACATAGCACTGAGTTGATTCATCGGTTCGAGTACATTCTCATATCCTTTTACCCAACTTAAATCGTTTGTCCAAGATGCACCATCCATATGAAACTGACCATCGGTTTCGTTTAATTCTTCCATCGCTTTAGTTACTGCTGCTGGTGTTGCTTTGTCTGGATCTACTTTTTGCCAAATTTTATGTTGTCCCACAGCTTGACAAGTAGGATAATCTTCAGGATTAACTCCTGCTGCTTCTAAAAGTTCGATGTACTCCGTACCATTAAAGCCAACCACACCACTATTATCTTTAATCTCATACCATACAGGTTGAAAATCGCGGGCAAATTCATTCATCATTACTCCGCCGTTTTCCCCATCAGCAATTTGAGAAACGCAGGCAGGCACAGATATATCACCAATTTGTTGTTTACCTCTACCTTTAGCTTCATGATAAGGTTGCATTTGGGCAACTAATTTAGTATCTGACCCCTGAGTTTTAATTAACGCAGTGATACTAATAGTCTCTCCCTGAGAATTACGGGCAAGCAAACGATTAGGAATATATTTATCATCGTGCCATAGTCCCGAACCATCCAATCTTTCTACAGAATGTTCTTGTACTAGTAACCAACGATAACCGCATTCTTTGAGAGCTTTAATATATTCATAAAGAGTATCGGGATGGTTGGGTAAGTGCATTTCTGGAGGGGAAAAGCCTTTAACTCTATCAAGAGCATCGTAACCAAAGATAGCAGCAAAATAATGTTGCCACGCCTGAATATGAAGTTTGATATCGGGAATAGGCGTAGAAGGAACAACTGCATGAGACCACATCGTACCTAACCATTCTACATAAGGCTGATATTGGGCATCACAAGTAATTTTTTTGAGGTTATCGATAACCTCATTGCGTCCCATTTGCTGTAAACCCCAGAGCAAATTCCCAGAATAATCCAACATGATGCGCGGATTGCAACCATTACTAACTAGTTCTCGAATCCAATCTCCCATCCGACTATAGCACCAGGCGAAAACCCCTGCATTATGGTTGTCTCCTTCCCCTTGATGTTCAAACATATATTGGAGATTACAGATTAATTCTCCATTAGCACCTGCGGGGATAGTAGGTTGGTGCATATGTAAAGCACAAGCAAATCCAGCTTGAATCTTATCTAGATCGAGATTAGTTTTTGGTAAAAATATTGCTTCTTCGCGATTGGTTACTTTTTTAATCTCTGCTTCCCAGCCACAGATATTTGGTAATCCCTCTCTACTTATTACTAAATTGTTAGAAGATGATGCGATGGCAATCATGTAAATATCCTCGATCTTTGCTGTTTAAAGGATAGCTTTTGTTCTTACGATGAACATAAAATCCCAGTCAAATGATATAAAGTATCTCAGGTAAAGAGAAAGTAATTTAAAAATTTCTCAAGACTATGATTTCTTATTATTAAGAAAAACTAATAATTTATAATTTAGCTTCAGTCTAGTAAAGAAAAATGCCTTATGTCTAAAGAATTTTCTGAGCCAATTATTGTTGCCGAAAATGTAGAAAAATGGTATGACAATAACTTTCATGTCTTAAAAGGAGTTAATCTCAATGTGCATAAAAAGGAAGTAGTTGTTATTATGGGGCCTTCTGGTAGCGGAAAGTCCACTTTTATTCGTACTTTTAATGCTCTCGAACCTTATCAAAAAGGCTCGATCGCTATCGATGGGGTTAAGATATCCCGCGATCTCAAGAATATTGAAGCGATAAGAAGAGAAGTAGGGATGGTTTTTCAGCAGTTCAATCTCTTCCCTCATCTGACAGTTCTCAAAAATGTCACTCTAGCACCGACTTGGGCAAGGCATTGGTCTAAAAAGAAAGCAGAAGCAACTGCTATGCAATTATTAGAAAAGGTGGGTATCCTCGAACAAGCCCATAAATACCCCGGTCAATTGTCGGGAGGTCAACAACAACGGGTGGCGATCGCCCGTGCTTTAGCAATGCAGCCTAAAATTATGTTATTTGATGAACCTACTTCTGCTCTCGATCCCGAAATGGTCAGAGAAGTACTAGATACGATGCGGAGTTTGGCTGACTCGGGCATGACCATGGTATGCGTTACTCATGAAGTTGGCTTTGCTCGTGAGGTAGCAGATCGAGTCGTGTTAATGGATGAAGGTTTAATTGTCGAAATTGCCCCTCCAGAAGAGTTTTTTAATAATCCTCAAGAAGAACGTAGCAAAAAGTTTTTATCACAAATACTTTGATGCGACGACGAGCTATAGAGATTTTTATCCTAATAGAATTAACACTCTGATTTTTATTGATGGAACTATATTTTACTTATGCAAGAAAGACCATATTTATAAGTAAAGATTATCCATCCGAGCGATAATTTGCTTTTTTACTTACTAAAAGAATCTACCAATTTTCCACTGGCTCGACAAAATTGTGAATTTGAATATTTTCTAAGCGGTGTTCCATATTACTTACTTGATTATTAAGATTGTTATCTACTACCTGAGTATAAATAAAGTTAGAAACTATATTCCAAACTAAAATCAACCCAAAAAAGAAAACGAATTTCATTTTTTTATTGAAACGTTTGGGATTGATTAGATTGTGCCAAAAAGAGACAAGCGGTTGCCATATAGGTCGATTTGGTTGAGGTAATTGTTTAAATTGCTTGGTCTTCTGGTTTTTTTCAAGCTCGACTAGATAGCTAGCAGAAGCTTGAGCTTTAATATGTTCTTGCAAAGCTTCTGTAACTTCGCGCAAACAAAGCACATTCTTAATCTTTTCTTCTAAAAATAATAGATGGGGAATTTCTCGATCTAGACTGGACAAGATATTTTCTAATTTCAGATATAGAGCTTGTTCTCGATCGGTCGCTCGTGGCAAACTAACTGAATTTAACCAATTACGTTCGTTATTTTTTTCCCGTTCTTTGCTGCGGTCGTGAATACATTGTCTTACTTTGTCTAACTCATAAGGCAAGTCTTCAATATTTTTTTCAATTAATTCCATTTCCTCTAAGACAGGAAGCCAATGTTCTAAAATTAGCGAGAGGCTTTCTAGTTGTTGTTCAAAACTAAGATGAGTAGTATTGTTCATTTTTTTGCTCAGATATTATTATGCTTTTAGATATTAAAGTGAACTCAAATCTAAAATTATTCTATCTTGTAATTTTAGTCATCTTAGGATTATTCACTAAAAAGCTTTAGAATTAGCTCTGGTGTTTGTGTTTTTTTTGTATTTTTGTTGAAAAAGTAAATAAAAAATAATCTACCAAAATCAATTTAGGTAGATGGCATTCAGCTCAAAGATTTTTAAATCTTTTTTTGGTAAACATTGTCGAGCGATAGCGAGCTTCTCCAAGACTGCACTATTGAGAAATTGATTATATTGCAGATAACTGTTTCAAGCTGAATGCTATGCTTGAAAAGCAATCGCTCTGCAAAAACTTGACTTGGTTGTCGCGATTATGCCAGCCATCTAAGAAATTTTGATTTAAATATTTCCTATATAAATATTGTAGTAAATTAAAACCATCCAGATTGACTATCTTAAGAAAAATGTTGTTCGGTCATTGGTGGAAATGAAACCTTTTGAGAGAAATAGGGCAGTTTTACCAATCCGATCTTAATCAGACAATTATTAAAATTTGTAGTTAAATTAAAGCAAATTATTGCCAGCAGTTTCATCGATCGAAAGCTTTGGACTGGGATAGTTTTACCTTTTTAGTTTTTCATATCCATCGGCAAAGCTGCAAGGCAAATCTAGTACGATTTTGCCAAGATCGATAAATATTTTGAGTCAGAAATCGTGGCTATTTTTTATAATAGCGAAAATTATTAACTGCTGAGCAATGAATCAAGGCTCGATCGGCTAACTAGCACCATAGCCCGATCGATAATTAAAAATTAACAATCTTTACCATTCTCAGACGATCGCTAAATCTATTCAACTTCCAATTGGGCAGCAACGATAGCATCAAAAGCAAAGGCTAAAACCAACGGCATAGGAGAAGCCATCAAGAAGGTCAAAACTGCTGCCATTACACTGGCAGTTACTCCTGCAATTAACCAGATTTTCTCTTCTCCACTCAATCCTTTTTCTGTCTTGATCGATCTCAAAGTCTTCTGAGGTATGGGTTCTGGCATCACTGCCCCTGGGGGAAAAGCCCAATAAAAGTTATAGCGTTCTCTAAATAATTCTGTCCAACCATTATTTTCACACCATTCTTGAATCCATTCGTCCTGAAAATGTCTCATTTGTCGTAGATAATCTTAGTAACTAAAAATTTTACTTCAACCATGTCAATAGTGTATCTATTGACATTATTTGTACAATTTACCAAAATTATTACCTTGAGGGAACAGTCTATAGGCTTATTTAATAAAGCTTAAACCTAGTCAATGTTTGTAAATTTATAAGTTGCAAAAAGTTGTACTTGAATAAGTTTTGTATTCTAAGTTTTGTTCTGACTAGAGTAGATACCTTTTTCCGTACAAATATGCTGTAACTTGATGTCCCAAGGAGCGACAGGTAAGATAGGGAGATAGGCAAAATCAAAGGTAACACCAACTGTAGGTATATTTTCCCATAAAAGAGAGCTTAACATTCGATCGTAAAAACCGCCTCCATATCCCAAACGATATCCTTGTCGATCGCAAGCTACCCCAGGTACTAAAATTAAATCTACATCTTGGGCAGAAACAGTTGGGGCAGTAGATAAAGGCTCTAAGATCCCGAATTGATTTTTAACTAATTTTTCTTGGGGATGCCACAAATGCCAACTCAAACTGTTACCAACACAGCGCGGAAATCCCCATCGATATTCGCTATTACTATTGGTAAAAAGAGGACTTAAATCTGGCTCTTGGCGAAAGCTAAAATAAGCCAAAATAGTTTTTGCATTTATATATATAGGCAAAGATTGGAGTTGTTTGCCAAGTCGATCGCTCTTTATGCGCCATATTTCAGCAGAAAGGGAAACTCTTTTTTGCAGCAGCGAGCGACGTAATCTCGTCTTATCAGATATAGACATAAAAAATACCTATCGATTATATAGATTAAAATCTATATATATTGACAAAATAATTGAAAAAATACTATTATAAAAATAACATCTCTAATTTAGGAGAATCTCTACTCCTTAGATTAGATAGATATGTAATCCTAGCCAAAGGATTGTTCATATCCATTCTCATTCCTCCTTAGTAATTAAATTACCTGTTACCCTAGCAGGTAATTTTTTTGTCTGAAAAGGTCGATCGACAAGGATACAGTAAGCAACAATAATTGTTTGATAAGATAGACTACATAATATTTATAGGTCTAATCTAAAGCGCGATCGACTAAATGTGATGAGTAAGGGAACATTATTCGATAAAGTTTGGGATTTGCATACTGTTGGGACATTACCTTCAGGTCAAACTCAACTATTCATTGGTTTACATCTAATTCACGAAGTTACTAGTCCTCAGGCGTTTGCCATGTTAAGGGAAAGAGGACTAAAAGTTTTATTTCCCGAACGAACTGTGGCTACAGTCGATCATATCGTTCCGACAGAAAATCAGGCACGTCCTTTTAGCGATCTTTTGGCAGAAGAGATGATCCAAGCCTTGGAACAAAATGCCAAAGATTATGGAATTAGATTTTATAATGTCGGCTCTGGCAATCAAGGAATTGTTCATGTTATTGCTCCCGAACAAGGTTTGACTCAACCAGGAATGACTGTTGCTTGTGGTGATTCTCATACATCTACCCATGGTGCTTTTGGCGCGATCGCTTTTGGGATTGGTACGTCTCAGGTAAGAGATGTTTTGGCTTCTCAAACTCTGGCATTATCTAAACTAAAAGTCCGTAAAATAGAAGTTAATGGCAAATTACCGCCTGGTGTCTATGCTAAAGACGTAATTCTCCATATTATTCGGAAACTTGGCGTAAAAGCTGGTGTAGGTTACGCCTACGAATATGCAGGCAGTACCTTTGCTGCCATGAATATGGAAGAAAGAATGACCGTCTGTAATATGTCCATCGAAGGTGGTGCTAGATGCGGTTATATCAATCCCGATGAAACTACTTTTGCCTATCTTAAAGATAAAGACTTTGCCCCCAAAGGTGCAGATTGGGAACGAGCAATCAAATGGTGGCAGAGTATTTGTAGCGATCGAGATGCGGTTTATGATGATGTAGTTACTTTTGACGCTGCGGAGATCGAGCCTACCGTTACTTGGGGCATTACTCCAGGACAGGGAATTGGGATCGGTGAAACTATCCCTACTACCGAAACTCTACCCCCAAGCGATCGCGCCCTGGCAGAAGAAGCCTATAAATATATGCAGCTAACCCCAGGTAAACCCATTGCTGGCACTAAAGTAGATGTTTGTTTTATTGGTAGCTGTACTAATGGCAGAATCAGCGATCTAAAAGAAGCAGCTAAAGTAGCCCAAGGAAAAAAAGTAGCACCAGGAATTAAAGCCTTTGTTGTCCCTGGTTCGGAAAGAGTCAAAAAAGCAGCAGAAGCCGAAGGACTCGATCGCATTTTTATTCAATCTGGTTTTGAATGGCGCGAACCTGGTTGTTCTATGTGTCTTGCCATGAACCCCGATAAGCTACAAGGGGATCAGATTAGTGCTTCTTCTTCCAATCGTAACTTTAAAGGTCGTCAGGGTTCATCTACGGGCAGAACTTTATTAATGAGTCCTGCTATGGTAGTGGCAGCAGCAGTTAAAGGGAAAGTTTATGATGTACGGAAGTTATCTAGTTAAATAAGCTGTAAGCTACAAGCTATAAGCTCTTAAAACCCTGCTTTGCAGTAGATAGCGATCGCCTGTTAACCAAAGTTGCTAGTTACAATGGGCGCGATCGCTTCTCGTTTTTTTATAAAGCTTATAGCTAACAGCTAATAGCTAAGAGCTAGGAGCTTCGCTCCTTTATTGTAAATATTTTTGAACTACTTCCCAGCCAGTGAGGGAAACAAAAATAAAACCAGCTAACAAAATTATATTGATACCGATGTGGAGCGATCGCGCCCAGGGACGTTGATGGCTAATTTTGCTAGAAGTCCATGCGGATAAAGATACCAAAGCAACTACTATAAGTCCCGCAGCGAAATGGGGTGAATGAACTAGGCTACCGTAATGTCCAATCGTGCCTACTAACCCAATAATAAGCAAGATAAACACCAACAATACCATTACTATACCAGTTACATAGTGAAAAAATCTCAGCCAACTAGGACGCAGAGTTCTGCTAGTACGGGTATAGTAAATCCATCCGCCAGAAATAGCTTGTAATAGATAGGCTGCGATCGCCAAACCCATCGACCAAGCAGCAATTTTCCAAAGCCACAGAAAAGAAGGTAAATCCAAATTTGCTCACTAATAACTTTACATATTTTAGAATAGTTGAAACCTAAATTTTGAGCTTTAATTTATTATAAATATATAAATATAAATATAAATATAAATATAAAAGGCTATTCATTTGAATAGCCTTTTAGGTATTTTTTAATCAAACAATAGTTTTAAAAAATTTCTAATTATAATTTAAACACTCACAGGAGTTTGAACCACAAACTTATGGCTAGACTGAGTATCAACTGACTCTAAATTATCGGAAGTATCGGATTGATTCAACTCTCCCAAAGATGATTGCTCACTATCGGATTTTGGCTGTTCTTCTAGACAAAGACGTTTACAAGGAATAGTATCAGAAAGAATTGCACTTGCCATCATTCCTGAATGAATTTCTAAAAGAGCTTCAGGCAATGCTTCAAATAAAAGTCTTTGTCCGGGAAATACTACCCTTTCAAAATACCAGTTAGAAATATTAGTAATGCGAGCAACTTGCATCTGACTAGTTGCATTTACATAGCAACAAAGAATGGTATTTTTACTATTTTGGGGGAGGGGATCGAGTATTTGCGACATAATTATCGGAGCGTTTTAAATTGGTTTTGCTATTACTAGTGATAAGCTAACATTTCTCGATCCCCACTAGCTGTAAAAGTGAATACCAATCAGCACTTAGGTTAGTACCATTTGCTACATTTCATGATAATATATATTTTTTTAAGATTTACCCTAATTTATCGGTAAAATTGACTGTTTTAGTGGTTAAATCTGACTAAGGCTAGATATTGCATATATCATTACTTTTTTGAATTTTCCCAGTTGGGCAATCCATCGGGTCGATTGGTTGATAGTCGCCAGAGATCTCGCTAAAGTTAAGATATATGAAAAAACTTAATTTTCTCCAATTTTATCTAAATTTAGCCCCATCTATTGGAGGCAAGGTGGCATCTGTAATTGAAAAGATGTCCCATTGTCGTCTGAGACTAGTACATATTTCCTGAAAACTCAAAGCCATGACTCAAAAAATTCTCTATGTTCGTCTTCCTTGTAATCCTATTTTTCCCATTGGTGTTGTTTACCTAGCCGATAGTGTTCATAAGCTTTTTCCTCAAGTCGAACAAAAGATCTTTGATTTAGGCACAGTACCCCCTCTAGATTTCAATCGAGCCTTAGATGATTGTATCGATCGATTTCAACCTAATTTACTAGTCTTTTCCTGGCGGGATATTCAAATTTATGCGCCAGTAGGAGGTAGAGGGGGAAATCCACTCCAAAATGCTTTTGAATTTTACTATGCCAAAAATCCTTTGATCAAGCTAAGAGGAGCATTAGGTGGACTGAAAGTAACTACAGCTTATTATGGCGAACTATGGCGTAATTTAGGCTTAATTAAGCGGGGTTTGAAACGGGCGCGTCGCTATCAACCAGATACCCGTATTGTTGTTGGGGGTGGTGCTGTTAGTGTTTTTTACGAACAACTAAAAAATAAATTACCATCAGGCACCATTGTTTCAGTGGGGGAAGGAGAAACATTACTGGCTAAATTACTACAGGGACAAGATCTTAGTAACGAGCGTTGCTATGTAGTCGGAGAAACAGAACCAAGGGAAAGATTAATTCACGAACAACCCGCTCCCATTGAAAAAACCGCCTGTAATTATGATTATATTGCCAGTATTTGGTCAGAATTCGACTATTACCTCCAAGAAAATGATTTTTATATTGGCGTGCAAACTAAGCGAGGATGCCCCCATAACTGCTGTTACTGCATTTATACCGTAGTAGAAGGCAAACAAGTCAGAATTAATGCTGCTGATGAAGTAGTAAAAGAAATGCGTCAGCTTTATGAGAGGGGCATTCGTAACTTCTGGTTTACCGATGCCCAATTTATTCCTGCCAAAAAATATATCCCCGATGCTATAGAATTATTACAAAAAATTGTTGACTCTGGGATGAAAGATACTCACTGGGCAGCTTATATTCGTGCCGACAATTTGACTCCAGAATTATGCGAACTTATGGTCAAAACAGGTATGAATTATTTTGAAATTGGTATTACTAGTGGTTCTCAAGAATTAGTACGGAAGATGCGTATGGGGTATAATCTCCGTACTGTACTGCAAAATTGTCGCGATCTTAAAGCAGCAGGTTTCAATGATTTGGTATCGGTTAATTATTCTTTTAATGTAATCGATGAAACTTACGATACTATTCGTCAAACTGTTGCTTATCATCGGGAACTAGAGCGCATTTTTGGTGCAGACAAAGTCGAGCCAGCGATCTTCTTTATTGGTTTACAACCCCACACTCATCTAGAAGAATACGCTTTCAAAAATGATATTCTCAAACCAGGCTATGACCCTATGAGTCTCATGCCTTGGACAGCGAAAAAATTATTGTGGAATCCCGAACCACTAGGTTCTTTCTTTGGGGAGGTTTGTTTACAAGCTTGGCAACAGAATCCTAATGACTTTGGCAGAGAAGTAATGAAAATTTTAGAAACCAGATTAGGTTGTGCCGAACTAGAAGAAGCTTTGAATGCTCCCATTGAAACAAAACAGAAAGTCTTAGCAAAAGTTTCTTAAAAAGTTAGTGAATTGGGGAAAAATAAGGATAAATTCAGTATAGATAATAACTGACTAGATAATTAAAATATGTTAACAGGTTCTATATTACAAAGATTAAATGCTGCTCATAGTCAAAGTAGTACACCATTAAATCTGGGAGTATACTATAAAAATACTTTAGTAGCTCTGTGTCATGCCCTAGAAGACTTTATTTTAGAGTCAGATAGCTCACCGTTGATGATAACGGCTTTTCAACAGGGAAAATGGTATCTTCAAGAAGCGGAGCGTTATGGTGAACTCGCCGATAAATCTTCTCAGATAGCTATTCTTGCTGCCTCAGACACGGGTTTTCAGTCTCACCCTACGAGCAAAAGAGACAATGTAGCTTTAGTAAGTTTATTGCCCGAAGACCCCGTTGCTCAAGAATGGCATTTAATGATTTTGTCTTCTACCTACACGGCAATGGTATTGTGCCAAGAGTTGTCCCAAGAAGATTATGGAGTAGATGGTCAACCTCAAGAGGACTTAGAGCGAAAATTTTATGGTTTTTGGACTTTTGAACCAGAGTTGGTTAAAGAAACCGTAGAATTAACCATCGAACATATCGATCGATACGATCGCTCTTTGGCACAAAATCTATCTAAACAAGTAGAGCAAATAAGTACCAAGTTTAGTTCACAGCAAAAAGATGACTTGGCTACAGTAGTTTCTAAGGTTGTTAACTATTTACAAACAGAGGAAAAACATCTACATCATCCAGAAAAAGAAGATAATTTTACTTGGTTGCAAGCTCTAGAAGATAATCTGACCTCAAATAAAATTCAAGCTTTCTTAAGAGTAGCTCAACTACTAGATCGTAGCGATCTGAGTAATCCCATGGCAGCTACAGAAGTAGCAGCAATGGTAGAAGCCATCGGACAAATGCTAGACTTACCTTCTTGGCAAGTTAAACGTTTACGCCTAGCAGGATTACTGCATCGTCTCGCTTCTTTGACTAGCGTCTTGGAAACCGAAGAAATAAAATCTCCTGCGCAACAACAAGCTTTGCAAAAGCAAGATTCTCTTTCCCAAGCATCAGTATTAAGAATTATGCCTCAATTAAAAGCGATCGCCAAAATTGTGACCCATCAAACCGAAGCTTGGGATGGCTCTGGCACACCTTCTGGTTTAGCTTATGACCAAATTCCTTTAGAATCGAGAATTATTCGCTTGATGGCTGATTTTCAGTTCAAAGTCAATCAGTATAAGCGAGAAGTATCTATGAGTGATGCTCTAACTAGGGCTTTAACCGAGTGCCAAAACCAAGCATCTGTAATTTACGATCCGAAATTGGTGGACTCTTTGACTTTAATGGTTCTGGGAATGCAGCAAGGTATGAGTATTCAAGCTTATCCCCCCAAAATTGCAACGGGAATGTGGTTAATAGATTCTCAACCTGTTGGCGAAAATCAAGCTAATTCTGCGTAAAATATATCAATTAAAATAATAAAGAGCGCGATCGCGCTAAATAAAAGATGACCACAATAGAAACTATTCGTAAAGGGCAAGAAAAACATTTTCCTGGAGTCGATCTAGAAGACGAAAACCTGGCTCATTGCCAATTAGAGCGGATTAATTTGGCAGGTGCTAACTTGGTGGGGGCAGATTTTTCTCATTCTAATCTCAAAGGAGCAAGATTAGACGGAGCAAATCTTTTAGGCGCACAATTCAATGGTGCCGATCTTAGAGCTAATTTTCTTGGTGCTAATTTGATGCAAGCAGACCTAACTCAAGCAGATTTGCGGGGTAGTAATTTGCGGGGTGCTAATTTGATGGGAGCTAAACTAACTCAGGCATCCCTATCAGGAGCATTTCTTAGTGGAGTAAATCTTACTGGGGTTAATTTGGCTGGGGTTGATTTGCGGGGTGCAGACCTTAAAGGTGCTAACTTAAATAATGCTAATCTTAAAGGAGCAAATTTAGTTCAAGCAGACTTACAGGGCGCAAATTTAAGCGAAACTAACTTAGAAGAAGCAGATTTACGAGGAGCTAATCTAGCAGGCGCGAATTTAGTAAGTGCTAACTTGCTTTGTGCCGATTTAGCAGGAGCTAATTTAACAGGTATTGACCTCGATCGAGCTTGTCTTGTAGGAACTACTCTGGAAAATAAAAATTCTTAATTAATTCGTGCTAAATTAAACCATTGATGTTCTATAAGTGAGATATTAGCCCTAAAAGGTTAATGATTCTCTTTCTTTAAATCAGAAAATTTCGTGTCCAAAATACCCTTGCACTGGGAAAAATTACTCGATCTCATTTCCAGCTTACAATATCTAGAGCGAGTCTACAGCCAGCAAGTAAAAACTATAATCCAATGGTTGGTTGGTTTACTCGGTTTGATCTTTATTGGGAGTTGGAATTGGCAACTACTATTAGCGACAGTAGCTGGCAGTGGCATAATGCTCTTAGTTTACTGGCTACAAAATAGTAATTTGTCTCAATGGCGCAATTGGTTAGCTCATGGCGATCGTCAGCTAATTATATCGGTAAGTAGTGGTAGTGTTACTGCTTTAGGTATTTATGTTGTAGCCTGTATTTGGTCAGAATCAGAAAACCAATGGTTAGCAACAGGCATAATTTTACAAACTTTTGTTAGCTTGTTAACTTTAGGAGTTCTAGTTTGGAATTTATGGCATAATCACCGCCTAGTTCGCCAAGAAGATCGATATAATCACTTACTCACAAATTTAAGCGATCGAGATAGTCTAAAAAAAATTATCGCCATACGCCAATTAACCCGATTAGTTAAAAATGGGAACTTACCCCAAGATGATCGAACTCAAGTAGTAGAATATTACTGTTATATGCTTTCTCAATTTCAAGAAGTAGCGGTACAAGAAGTTTTATTAGACAGCCTTAAGAGTTTAGGAGTAGAAAAACTTATTACTAAAAAACAACAACCAATACAAATACCCCTTGAATTTAAATCATCCCATCAGCCTATTTATCATTCCTCAAAATAGCTTCGATCGAACTCCAGTTAAAACAATAATAAGTAGAAAAAGCAAACCTACAATCAATGTTGGCTACCTTTCAGGAGACAAGATAAAAATTTTAATCCTCCAATAAGAATATATTTCTCTGGTTAAAATAAAATCGGAAGTCAAAGAAATGTTTAATGTTTAATGAAAGGTCGAGGTATACTAATAATAATAAAAGGTAAACTCAGCCATAACTAAATAATTTCATCTATTATATTTGGCTAAATAACTAAAGTTAACTTAAGCTAGGAGTAAAAAATTAGAATGTTTTCAACCTGGATTTTTGCCGTTACCTCTACACCTAAAACTATTGACTGGAATGTTTCCGTATGTCTAATAATGATTTTGTGTAATTTATTCGCCCTAGTTATTGGTCGTTATTTTATCCAAAAACCAGGACAAGGGCCAGCCTTACCCGTTCCCAAAGCAGAAGTATGGGATAGTTTTGGCGTTCCAGAATTGCTAGCTACTACTAGCTTTGGGCATATTCTAGGAGCAGGAATTATTTTAGGTTTAGCTAATGCCGGTGTTCTGTGACAACTCTAGATAAATAGTTTAATAAGTAAGATGTTGGAAAGGGGCTTGTTCGATCCAGGATATGAAGAGCGCATTAATTAGCTTTGTTTAAAAGCTCCTTCCACAAAGGAACTTTCTTCAGAATAGATTAGGGTAGTTAAAACACCAAATTTTAATTTAAATTTATTTTTGTCCCGAATTGGTCACTTTTTTTGATTATCTTAAAATTAACAATTAAGCATTAAAAAGAAAGCTAATAATTTGAACAAATTACCTATGAGTTCTCAAGCTTTCAGTTAAGGTTCGAGCATTTGTTACGAATCTTGATTTTCTTAATTTTTATTACTTTCTAATCCTTTCTTACTTAATCGGCTTACTGCTAATCCCCTAAATTCCCTTTAAACAAGGGAGTTTTTTTTGTTTAATTTTAGTTGCTGTGAACTTATGGACGATAAACAGGAAGAGTAAAATGAAAACAACTTCCCTGTCCGGGAGAACTATCCACCCAAATCTGACCATAATGCGCCTGGACAATTTTACGGCATAGAGCAAGACCTAATCCATAACCATCTTTTTCTCGATCGCGCTGCAAGCGAAAATGACCCTCGAAAATTTGTTCTTTTTTTGCAGCAGGAATTCCTGGTCCCGTATCGCGAATACTGATCTGAATTTTTTGACTGGTACGATGTAATATTGATAAGGATATTTCTCCACCTTCGGGGGTGTACTTAATTGCATTCTCCAATAAATTAACTAGAAGTTGACGAATTAATTCTTCATCAGCATAAACCAAAGGTAAATCTTGAGGAATGTCTTCTTTTAATTGCTGGGATTTTTCCTGAAATTGGCGAGCAAATTGACTGATAATTTCCTGACACAAAGGCTTAAGATGCAATTTTTCAGGTTGAATTTTTAATTTGGCACTAACACTTTTTGAAGCTTGCAATAGTCCGCTAATCATCCGATTCATCACCATAAATTGCTTTCTTGCTTGCTGAAATAATTGTTGGCGCATTTGCTCGACTTTTTCACTATCCTCTTGATTATGAGATAGTTCTATAGTTTCTAAGGCGATGGAAGCTGCAGTGAGAGGACTACGTAAATCGTGAGCTAGCATAGCCAAAAGTTGATCTTTAAAACGTATTTGTTCTACAAGTTTTTCTTTTTCCTGCTGCAAACGAAAAATATCATCGGATAGACGAATTATTTCGGCCGAGTAACCAATAGAATTAATTTTAGGCTCGGAAAGAGCAAGTTCTCGATCTGTGCTTATATTCTCTTGCAATTTTGCCTTAAGAGACTCTTGCCAATGAGGCCACAATTTTTGTAGTTGTTCGATTAAATTACTACCAGCTATAGTTTGTTGTGGACTGGGAGAGATTTTTACTAAAGCTGGAGTGGCTACTAATTTGAAATGTTCGACTAACTGGGGCTGTTTACCAATATTTATTATATTGACCGTAAAGTTATATTCAGCCTTTAATTCCTCTAAATATGACTGAATGCGCTGAATATTATCTTGATGGGTAAATCGTTCGTCTATAAACAGAAGTAGTTGTAGAAGCTCTTCTGAAGCGTTTGCTGAACCAGAATCTATTTGCTGATGATCGAATTGCAACACTAGATAAGGAAAATAAATATACTTTTTGAAATCAAATTAACCCAGAATGATGCTGAGATTACCTCAGTTTCGGAGAGTCTATCTTTTGAACTCTTCGCCGACGGAGTTTTAAATGAGGCGAAACTATCTCGCCTATTGTCATCCCAATTTTGTTCACTTTGTTTAATCCTTGATGTTTATACGAGATGTGTGAATAATAATGCTCTTGTCTATCATATAAAATGTATTTTAATGTGTATTTAAAATTCTAAACATATCTTTCTCTAAAAAAAATTGCTTCAAGGAAATTTTTAAATGCTGTAAATCCCTATTTTAAGGGATAATACTTTTATTCTATTAGTCTAGATTGCTAAAAATTCTGCCTTTTATCGTTCATCTAACTTTATCAGACAAGAATATTAAGATATTATAAAATTTACCTAATCTGCCTTAGCCTTTTACTCATATATAACAACAGTTGCGGAAAATACTATCATGGCTCTTGGTTACCTTGCCCTTGTGCTTCATGCCCATCTTCCCTTTGTCAGACATCCAGAAAGTGATTATGTTTTGGAAGAAGAATGGTTATTTGAAGCTATTACAGAAACTTATATTCCTTTACTCCACGTTTTTGAAAATTTAAAGCGGGATGGTATTGATTTTAAAATGACCATGAGCATGACACCTCCTTTGGTGTCTATGTTGCGAGACCCACTTTTACAAGAACGTTATGACGCTCATTTAGCTTTACTGGAAGAATTAGCAGAAAAAGAAATCGAACATAACGAGCATAATGGTCATATTCGCTATCTCGCAGAACATTACGCTAACTCTTTTAACCAAATTCGTAACACTTGGGAACACTACGATCGTGATTTGGTTAAAGCTTTTAAACAATTCCTCGATAGTAATAATTTAGAAATTATTACTTGTGGTGCGACCCATGGATATTTTCCACTGATGAAAATGTACCCCGAAGCTGTGTGGGCGCAAATCAAAGTAGCTTGTGAAAGTTATGAGGAAAATTTTGGTCGTCCGCCCAAAGGAATTTGGCTGCCAGAATGTGCTTACTATGAAGGCGTAGAAAGAATGCTGGCAGATGCTGGTCTGAGGTATTTTATTACCGATGGTCATGGTATTCTCTATGCTCGTCCTCGTCCTCGTTTTGGTACATATGCACCTATTTTTACGGAAACAGGAGTTGCAGCTTTTGGGCGAGATCACGAATCTTCCCAACAGGTCTGGTCTTCCAAAGTAGGTTATCCTGGCGATCCTGAATATCGGGAGTTTTATAAAGATTTGGGTTGGGAAGCAGAATACGAATATATCAAGCCCTACATCATGCCCAATGGTCAACGGAAAAATACGGGGATTAAATACCATAAAATTACGGCTAGAGATGGCGGTTTATCTGAAAAAGCACTCTACGATCCTTATTGGGCAAAAGAAAAGGCTGCCGAACACGCTGGTAACTTTATGTACAATCGGGGAAAACAAATCGAGCATCTTGCAGGAGTAATGAATCGTCCGCCGATTATTATGTCTCCTTATGATGCAGAATTATTCGGTCATTGGTGGTATGAAGGCCCTTGGTTTATCGATTTTCTCTTCCGTAAGAGTTGGTACGACCAAAATATTTATGATATGACTCATCTGGCCGATTATTTACGCAATCATCCGACACAGCAAGTTTGTCGTCCTTCTCAGTCTAGTTGGGGATATAAAGGATTCCATGAATATTGGTTAAATGAAACTAATACTTGGATTTATCCCCATTTGCACAAAACAGCAGAACGGATGATCTCATTAGCTCGTCGCGAACCCGTGGATGAATTGGAATGGCGGGCTTTAAACCAAGCAGCAAGAGAGTTATTATTGGTGCAGTCTTCTGATTGGGCATTTATTATGCGGACTGGTACGATGGTTCCCTATGCTGTCAGAAGAACTCGATCGCATTTATTGCGTTTCAATAAACTTTACGATGATATCTTGGCAGGAAAGATTGATTCTGGTTGGTTAGAGAAAGTAGAAGAGATTGATAATATCTTTCCTAAAATTAACTATCGGGTTTATCGACCTCTATAAAAATTAATCGAACTCGATCGCCTCAGCTATCGGTGTAAGTCTCAATTTTTGGTAATATAAGCTCCCTTTTACGGGGGTCTTTTTATTTTTAGGTTAAAACAAGTTTCAACGTAATGGCCACCAAGAAACCTTATCGCGAGTTGCCCCGTAAACTTCTTTTAAATCTTCGGGATTAGTTATATGAATTATGTCCGCGCTACCATCAGCAGATTTATTCGATTCTAGCAAGCCTACTTTGTTCATTCCTTTCATGACTTGTTCTACTGTGCGATGATTTAATTGACAAGCTCGCGCCATCATATCTATAGACAAGTCGAAGCTAAAAACCCCATTTGCTTCTGGTTGGTTGCCTAATTCTCTTTCTTGATAAATTAAGGCTCTTAAAATAGCAGCAACTGCTTGAGGGGGATAGGTACTACAGTTGAGTAGGTGATATTGAAATTTTTCTCTTAGTTCAAATAAAAGTCCGTAGCGTTCTCGGAAAGTTTCGTTGTCATTGTATAGCATTTTAACAATTTCTAAGGAGATTTTGAGAACATCTGCTGTTTTATAGGCTTCTACTAGGCTGGGAAAAGCACGATAGACTTTACCGAAACTGAAAGGTAGGTTATGCATTCCAAAACAACTACCTGGGTAGGTTATGGCTATAATGCGGTCTAAAGGTGTGCTACGCATGATAACTGGCCCTCCTTCTAGTAATACGTAAATATATTCTGAGGGAGTATCGGCATGAAAAGCCGTGTAAATAGGACGGCTGGAAAATAGTTTTTCCCTTTGAATTAGATCGGTTTTGAGATACTCAGCCAGCCAAGTATCGTCAAGTCCTCTAAAGAGAAAATTGTTTTGAGTTAAAGATTTGATTAGATCTAAGGTATTTTGTCCTGCAACAGAAGAGTCCGCTCGATCGCCTTTCGCTTTTTTTACCATTTGTCTTTATCTTAAAACCCACATCACCTCATTCTGCCATCCAATACCAATTTTTTTTGAATTTTTTAAAAAATGTTTTTCAAAATATTTTCATTTTATCTGTGATACAATCTCGATTAATTTATTCGTACTGGAAAAATCCTTTGTATGCAAACAAGCAAATTGTTATGGCATAGGCTAGCCCCAAAAATTTGGAAACGCTCGCTTTTCCTGAGTTTATTGAGTTTGACAGTAGTTAGTGCGATCGCCTTTATTTCGGCGGAATTTGCACTCTGATAGGCACTAGTACGAATTTAGTAGTGAATGGGTTATTAATTGCCGAAACAGATTATCCTGGTCTAAAATTATTCGATCTTGCTTGGGTAGGAGTACCTTGTGCCATCGCTGGGATTATTTTTTTGTGGAGTACCCATCGTTGGTTATTGCCCGATCGCCAGCCAGTAATTAGCAAAATTGAAGATCTTCGCGAGTATAGTGTAGAGATGGTAGTTATGGACAATAGTCCGCCTCAATACAACGCAGTAGTTTTAGCAGTAGCCCGTAATGGAGAGCGTTTACTGGGTAAAATCGGCGATATTCGTTTACGTGCAGGAGATAGCTTATTATTAGAAGCCCATCCCGATTTTGTTTCCCAACAACGCATCTCTAAAGACCTTTATATAATTAATAATATTCCCGATTCCGAACCCTTACGTTACGAAAAAGCTTCCTTAGCAGTAGCTATTCTGATAATTATGGTCATTCTAGCTACTGTAGGGGGAATGAGTATGTTAAAAGCAGCCATTTTAGCCTCGATCGCCATGGTAGTCACTGGATGCTGTTCCCCGAGAGAAATATTGGACAAAGTAGGACAGTCTTCCTCAGCTATAGGTTTGGAGTCAAGAGTTTTTTCGTCAGGGGGGACAAATTGCCCCGATTTTCAATACACAAATACTAACAAACCACCAAAAAAGAGGGGCAATTTGTCCGCGAAGGGGGCTTCAATAAACCTTGGTCAATGTACCTTAATCAAAAACTTGATGTAAAAGCCCCCTTCCGCGACTATCCTACTTTGTCATATTTTTTTGTAACC
>JBFRWK010000077.1:0-59993 GCA_051439545.1 Xenococcaceae cyanobacterium
GACTTCTTCTCGCACCATTAGGTCAAACAAATACTGTAGAAGAATCAAAAGCCTGTCCTAATTTGGTTTGACGATTCCAAATTCCTAAATCTAAATATAGATTGAAATTTTTTCTACCTGCTGTTCCCCCTGTGGGACTCATAACAATTAATTCTCCATCTTTGGTTAACTCCATGCGTGCTAGTTGTTCGGCATATGCTAGTTGCTCGAATTGTTTTGGAGTTACTCTGAATCCCTTGGGAATAGCGATCGATTCCATTTTTTTACTCGAATCTCTTTTAACTTATTATAAATCTGGTAAGATCATTGGCTGAATAGGAAGAGAGATCGCCCTCAAACCTAGATAATCTTGGGTTTTACTTCATGCTATCCAACCTACCAAATAGGCGATCGGACTATACCCTTGGTTCCAAAAAAGATGCGGTTTATTGTTTAGCGATCTATAGGGATAGCTTTATGAAAATTATGATAATCAACTATATATTTACCCCTGTCTGTTTGATATAAAATATCGACAAAACGCATTGACCATAAAATATCTCGACAACAATAGGCATGACGAGCATGAATAGTTTGAGAAAATGTCTCGTCTAAACCCGTTAGAGTAATTAATAATTCTCCATCTAACTCAGCTAGAGAAATAGGTGTTTCCCCATAAAAAGGACTATCTTCATCGATAGGGTGCATAACCTGCCAACTAAGTCGAAAACTTGGAGAGCGAGCGCGTAACAGTTTAAGATCGTAGAAACGCCTTAAACAATGTCCTTCTGGGCTAATTTCGTTTTTAAGCAAGCTCATACAAATACGCGCTTCAAGAATGCGATTATCTCTTTGGTTGGCGACCCGAAACATTAAAGTCGGTAAACCGTGGAAAGGGCAAACAACGGCTATGTTACTAAACAAAACACGAGCTTTGACATTAGCAAAACGAGCAAAAACCAATCCCGTACCTATTGCCACTAATATTATGCCGACTAATACCTCTATGGTGACTAAAATTTGAGCATAGATGGTTTGAGGATACATCGCCCCATAACCAATAGTAGACATACTTTGAACGCTAAAGAAAAAAGCATCGCTAAAAGAACCAGGTTTAGCATTAGCAATCCCATCCCCTGTAGTAATATAGGCAAAGGCAAAGACAACATTGAGTGCTAAATAAAACAGACTGACTAAAAATAAAAACTGCCCCCAAGAAATAACTAAGATCCAATGATATAAATCGCTCAAAGGATGCTCTAGAAGTGCCAACAACCTATTGCGAGAATGTTTAGTTTGTTGGATTATTGGTTTGGGTGGAGGTAAACTGTTGCTTTGGCTAAAATTATTACGTTGCTTGGGGTTACGCATAAAACAACTGTCAGGTAATTTTAAATCGTGTCTAAGGCGATCGACTTATTTTACATAACCTAGTTGCTAAATTTTGCATCGAGCGATCGCTTAATTTAAAATAATTTTTTTGCTCTACTAAAAATTAGATAAGATAAAACTCCAGTAATTATACATAGTATGCAGTCTCTACTCGAACAGCTTAAAATCTCAGTTAGTGAAGCCTTAGTCGCAGCTTTTGGTGCAGAATTAGCCGAGAGCGATCCTTTGGTTGTCCCTGCTAGTAACCCTAAATTTGGGGACTATCAATCTAATGTGGCTTTATCTCTACCCAAAAAGCTTAAAATAGCCCCTAGAAACATTGCTGAAAAGATAGTTGAGAATCTTCGAGTAGATAATTTCTGTGAGACTCCCACTATAGCAGGGCCTGGTTTTATTAACTTTACGATTAAACCCAGTTATCTAGCAACCCAACTTAGTAAGATCCAGACAGACGATCGCCTGGGTATCGAACCAGTGCGATCGCCCCAGAGAATAATAGTAGACTATCCTAGTCCTAATATTGCCAAAGAGATGCACGTAGGTCATTTACGTCCTGCGATCGTTGGAGATTGTTTGGCGCGGATTCTGGAATTTGTGGGTCATGAAGTCTTAAGAATCAGCCATATCGGTGATTGGGGTACTCCTTTTGGTATGCTTATTGCTTATCTACGAGAAGCCTATCCAGAAGCTCTAACAACTACAGAAGAACTAGATTTAGGGGGGTTATCTACTTTCTATCGTCAGGCAAAAAAAAGATTTGACGAAGATGAAAATTTTCGTGAAGCTGCTCGTCTTTCAGTGGTTCAACTACAAGCAGGAGATGAAGAAACCTTGCTTGCTTGGAAAATTGTCTGTGAATTATCTAATCGTTTCTATCAAAAGATTTACGATCTAATGGGCATTTCTTCTGAAATTACACCGAGAGGAGAATCTTTTTATAATCCCTTTTTACCAGAAGTAATAACTGAGTTAGAAGAATTAGGTTTACTAGAAGAAAGCAATGGCGCAAAATGTGTTTTCTTAGAAGGTTTTACCAACAGAGAAGGCGAACCTTTACCTTTAATCGTGCAGAAATCCGATGGAGGTTATAACTACGCCACAACCGACTTAGCTGCTATTCGCTATCGAGTTAATGTAGATAAAATACAACAAGTAATTTATCCTGTTGGTTCAGAACAAAAAAATCACTTTGCGCAAATTTTTCAAGTAGGTAAACGAGCAGGTTGGATTACTGAAAATCATAAATTTATTCATGCTTACTTTGGTTTAGTTTTAGGAGAAGATGGCGCAAAATTAAAAACTCGCTCTGGAGAAGCAGTTAGACTAAAAGACTTATTCGATGAAGCAATTAATCTAGCTCGTACTGATTTAGAAACTAGACTGAAAGAAGAAGGAAGAGAAAAAACAACAGAATTTATTGATGAAGTTGCTCGGGTAGTAGGTATTAGTGCGGTAAAATATGCCGATCTCAGTCAAAATCGGACTTCAGACTACAAATTCAGCTATCAAAAGATGTTAGCTCTCCAAGGCAACACTGCACCCTATCTACTTTATGCTTATGTGCGAGTTCAAGGAATTAGTCGTAAAGGAAATATTGACTTTACTAAGTTAGCAACAGATACCAAAATAATACTCGAAGAAGAAACAGAGATTACTTTAGCCAAACATATATTGCAATTAGGAGAAGTAATCGCAGAAGTCGAAAAAGATTTACTCCCTAATCGTCTTTGTCAGTATTTATTTGAACTAAGTCAAAAATTCAATCAATTTTACGACCGCTGTCCCATTTTGCAAGCAGATGAACCTTTACGTACTTCTAGATTAATCTTGGCAGATATAACGGCTCGGACGATTAAGTTAGGCTTATCTCTACTAGGTATTGAAGTGATCGAAGAGATGTAACAGATTTTTTGCACAAATTTTAAATCTCGGTCGTGTTAGCTATAAGTTTCGAGAGATCGATCGACAATTTACTGATGCACAAGGTCTAATCTACGGTAAAAGAGGGGCGAAGGTTGGTTCGCCTCTACTTAGATCTTGCACCTTATCAAAATTCACTAGAAAGAGTGAGGTAATAGGTAATAGGTAATAGGTGTAAGATTTGATGTTTAAGATACTCACATTGAAGTTGAGGGGCGGTCGGGTTTCCCGACCATGCCCAATCAACTTGTTGATGGAATCAAATTTATAATTTAAGTTTTTTTGTACGGCACGCAAGATCTCAGTCTACAAAATTAGTAAGATGTCGCGCATTTAAACTGCATACTATTCATAAGGTAAGCAAATTGTCAAACCATCACCGTGTCTCCCCATCTGGTGCGTCCCAGTGTCAGTCATAACGAGCAAATTAAATAATTAACAGTTTATGACTTTACCAAGGCAAAATTTCCCCATTAGAATGCCAAAAAGTTCCCGTATTTTCCATATTTAATTCGTCAATACGAGCCAATAGTCCTTTAACCGATTGTTCTGGAGTAATGCCAGAGTTAGTAAAACCAGTCATGCGAGTTTTAACTAATCCTGGATGAAGAATAGCAACAGCAATATTTTTCGATTTCAAATCTTCGGATAGAGATTTACCTGCCATTGACATGGCAACTTTCGACATTCTATAACCATAAGAACCGCCAGAAGTATTATCATCGATCGAACCCATACGGCTAGTCATCATAATGACTTTTGAACCCGATTTTAAGTTATTGAGTAAAGCATGAGTTAATCTTAAAGGGCCGATCGCATTAACTTCAAATTGCCTGCGAATGCTATCGATATCTAACTTATCCAGACTCACACGTTCTAAAATACCAGCGTTGTTAATTAACACATCAATTGTTTTGCCATCAAGTCTTTTGACTAAATTGGCAACATCAGTTTCGGAGGTAATATCTACATCAGTTTCGATCGATATACCTAAATTCTTTAATTCCTCTGAAGCCGAACGACAAACAGCAATAACATTATCACCTCTTGCTTGAAGTTGGCGACAATATTCTAAGCCAATACCTCGATTTGCTCCTGTTACTAAATAAGTACTCATGTTATTTTTCTTGCAAAAGTTTATAAAAATAAATTAAACTGACTTTTTGATTCGGATTAAGAACACCGTGTAAATAACTCGTTAATTTTTGGACTGCCAGGAACTAATAACTGTTTGCCAACTTCTGGGACAACAGCAAATCTATTTTCTGCTGCTGCGATCTCGTCTAAAAAAGGATCGTTAGGCTCGAAAGTCAAATAGAGGGCAGGAAAACCATGATTTTCTACGGTAGCTTAATAATTTTTACGGCCAGTTGGAGTTATAAATTTGACTTTAACTTTATTTTGGTCGGGGATATATTCATCTTTCTCCAAAAAAATCTGTTTTGTGATTAAATTACAACGAAATGATAATTTTGGTTCGGTTTGGTTTAAGCCAAACATCACTACTTCCTCATTATCATTACTATTTTCAATCCAATCTCCCGTACTCAATTCACCAGCAAGAATAGCTCGATCGATGTCTGTTTGCCTGACTGAGTCTTGGTAATCTCCATCTTGCTGTCTACAAGCAGTTAAAATTAATAATCCCGAACAAACAGAGGCTAGAAGCCCAATTCTTACCATAAATTAATCTCAAATGCTCATGCTTCTAGAACAAAGGCGATCGCTTAGCAAAAAAAGTTTGGCTAATAATCACTATCACCTACAATACTCTCAAAATATCTTATCAAATAATTAATAATCACTTTGAACAACCGTTCTAGTTACTGGCAACTAATTCCTTATATCCAGCCACAAATTGCTACCATTACCCAAGCTTTGGCTTGTACCCTCGCATATACTTTTTTTTGGCCAATCTTGGCTCAATTAGCAGGAAGAATTGCTAATTCGATCGGACGGGGAGATATCAACCAAACTTCATCTCTGGCGATGGCAGCAGCAGTAGCTTTTTTGTTACAAGGTATAGTTCAATATGGACAAGATACTCTGATGGCAAAAGCAGCTTTAAAAATTGCTTTGGAGTTACGCCAAGTTGTTTATGCTCATTTGCAAAGACTTAGTCTGGGTTATTTTGCCGTAGCGAAAACGGGAGATCTTGTTTATCGGTTAACAGAAGAAATCGATCGCATTGGGGAAGTGGTTAATAATTTCTTTCACCAATTCGTTCCCTGTATTTTGCAGTTAATTGTAGTGTTGGGTTATCTTTTTTATCTCAACTGGCAATTAACTCTGGCAACTCTCATTGTCGCGCCTTTGATGGCGATTTTAATTGGCGTTTTTGGCGAACAGTTACTTAAATTCTCTCGTCGTAGTCAAAGTAAAACTTCTAACTTATCTTCTTTACTCACAGAAGTATTTAGTGGCATTCGCTTGGTAAAAGCTTTAGCAGCAGAAGATTATACTATTGCACAATTTACTAGGGAAGCTGAAGCCAATCGTCAAGCACAATTCCTAGCGGAAAAAGTTAAAGCAATTCAGTTTGTGGTGGTGGGTTTTTTAGAAGCCTTAAGTGTGATTTTCTTATTTTTTCTGGGTAGTTGGCAAATTAACCGAGGAAATTTAACAGGTAGTGAATTTGTTAGTTACATTGCGGGAGTAGCTTTACTAATTAATCCGATTTCCATTACCACTGCTAACTATAATCAATTTAAACAAGGGCAAGCTTCGATCGATCGCATTTTTGAACTTCTAGCTATTAAGCAAAAAATTAGGGAAAAACCAGAGGCGATCGAACTGCCTGTAGTTAAAGGCAAAGTAGAATATTCTGAGATTTGCTTTGGCTATAACCAGGATCGACCTGTAATTAAAGATATTAGTTTAGTAGCACAACCAGGAGAAACCATCGCTTTAGTGGGAGAATCTGGTGCGGGAAAATCTACGCTAGTCAATCTCTTACCTCGGTTTTACGATCTCGATCGAGGCAAAATTTTAATCGATGGTATCAATATTCAAGATGTTACTCTCAAAAGTCTCAGAAAACAAATAGGTATAGTACCTCAAGACACTTTACTCTTTTCAGGATCGATCGCCCAAAATATTGCCTTTGGACAAACAGAATTCGACCTAGAACAAGTTATCGCAGCAGCCAAAATTGCTAATGCTCATCAATTTATTTCTGCTCTCTCCCAAGGTTACTATACCTATGTTGGCGAAAGAGGGGTAAATCTTTCTGGAGGTCAAAAACAAAGGATTGCGATCGCTCGCGCTGTATTGCTTAATCCCCGCATTCTTATTCTAGATGAAGCCACTTCTGCTTTAGACTCCGAGTCAGAAACTTTGGTACAAGAAGCCCTAGAGCGTATTATGAAAAATAGAACCGTATTTGTGATTGCCCATCGTTTAGCTACAGTTCGTCGGGTCGATCGCATTTTGGTTTTAGAAGAAGGCAAGATTATTGAATCAGGCACTCACGAAGAGTTACTGGCACATAACGGTCGTTATGCTCGTTTTCACGCTCAGCAATTTTATCATTAGATTTTTTGCCTAAATCATAAATCTCGGTTGTGTTAGCTATTAGCTATTAGCTTTTAGCTTTGACTAATAGTTGACATAATGAAAATTTTTTCGCTAGACTAAACGTAGTCATAACGATTATGAGTTTTAAACATTCTTAATCTCTTTTCCTTTCCTCACACATAAAATTGGAGCAAAATTATGGTTAAAATAGTCGGCATTACTGGAAGTCTGCGGGATAATTCCTATAGTTTTCAAGCTTTGAAAGCAGCTACAACCAGAGTCGAAGCATTAGGTGCAGAAGTCGAAATTCTCGATTTACGCGAGATGAATTTACCTTTCTGTGATGGTGGCGATGACTATCCCGATTATCCCGATGTCGAAAAGCTGAGAAATACCGTCAAAGCAGCAGATGGGTTAATTTTAGCCACGCCAGAATATCATGGTAGCGTCAGTGGTGTAATTAAAAATGCTTTAGATTTAATGAGTTTCGAGCATTTGTCCGATAAAGTTGCAGGGTTAATTAGTGTTCTCGGCGGACAATCTAATAGTAATGCTCTCAACGATCTCAGAATTATCATTCGCTGGGTACATGGATGGGTTATTCCCGAACAAATTGCCGTAGGGCAAGCTTGGAAAGCTTTTGACGACGAAGGAAAGTTGTTAGATGAAAAATTGTCCCAAAGATTCGATCGATTTGCTGAAAGCTTAGTAGAAAATACTCGTAAACTCAGAGATTAATAGCTACTACTCCTAAATCATTTTCGTACAGGTTACTTAAAAAATTAAGTAATAAGCCTTCGTAGGGTGGGCAGAAGGAAAATATGCCTTTAAGATCGGGATATGTGGAGACAATGCCCACCAAAATAAATCTTCATGCCCAATTATCGCCGTTCTTATCTTCCAGGTGGTACTTTTTTTCTCACCTTAGTCACCTATTGTCGTCGTCCTTTGTTTACTAATCCTGAGAATATCAATCTGTTGCGAATTGCGACGGCTAAAATTAAGGCGGAAAGACCTTTTGACATTATTGCTGCTGCTATTTTACCCGATCATCTTCATTTTATTTGGCAATTGCCCCCTGATGATGCTAATTATTCTCAGAGAGTGTCGAGGTTAAAGGTTTTATTTACTCGTTCTCTACGAAAAAACAAAACTTTAACAACAAAGGTTTCTGCTTCGCGACGCAAACATCGGGAAAGCGATGTGTGGCAAAGGCGTTTTTGGGAGCATACGATTACAGATGAGGCGGAGTTGGAACAATATCTAAATTACATTCATTACAATCCTGTCAAACATGGATTGGTTAGTTGTCCTCATTTATGGCAGTTTTCTAGTTTTTCTAGATGGGTAGAAAAGGGAAGATATGCAGCAGATTGGGGTTGTATTTGTGGCGGAAGAGAGGTTAAAAATTTTAATTTTAAGGGTATTTCTGAGGAGATGGGGGAATAAAAGGTTGTTTATGGAGTTTTGGTGGGCAATTAAGCTTTTCCTGAAACATTTTAATTAATTTTGTTCGATTTTGCCCACCCTACAAAGGCGCGATCTAAGTAATCAGTAATCAGCTTCACTAAGAAGATAGGGAATACATTTGATGGCTAATCTGGCAACATCCAAGCTTTAATACCTGATGCTACAACTTTGATATAAGGTCTTTGTAGGAACTCTTCCATAGCAGTATCACCAGCAGCTTTTAACGCAGCAACTACTCTACGTTTAAACCCACGACTAGTTTCATCATTAATATGGGCTATCTTGTCAGCTTCAGTAGCAGTAGGATTGGATTTCTCTAGCTGTTGTAGTAGCTTCTGTATTTCTGCTGCTGCTTCAACTAGAGTTTTTTCCTGTAGTGAATTATATTGAGTTCCTATTTGGTCGCCTTCAACTACTCCAGTTACATTGGTTTGTGCGCCCTGATTGCCTACACTTCCAACAGGAGCATGAAATTGGTTAGATGTACTTGATGTATTATCTTTCTCTACCATTGCTTTAGCCTCAACATTAATGGGTCTGCTAGCTTGAAGTTTAACAATTTCTATCATCTCAGCACTTTGCTTTTTATAAATTGTTATTTCTCTATCCTTAGCTTGTAATTCAGCACGATACCGAGCTTCTAGTACTTTTAACTTAGTTTCATATGACCATTTGATCTGACTTTCTACCTTAGCTTTATTAGCATCAGGAGGCACGCTTAAGCGAATAACAAATGCATCATCACTTTTCTTTTCTATAGCTTGAATAGATACATTCTGTTCACCATACTGAACTTGTATGTCTTGATATGAGGATAAGAATGCTTTCCAATCAATTCCATCCTTGAATATCAAATCTACAGTTTCTATAGACTTTTGAACAAGTTTAGCAAAATCTCCTGGATCAAATTTCCTGTTTGGATCAGAAGGTCGCCGTTCTTGTCGATCTTTCTTGAAGTAGATGTAGTCGCAGATTACATTCTCAAAGTTAGTTGCACTATTGATATGCCAATCTTTTATACAGGCTCCAGTAAGGTTGGCACTACTGAAGTTAGTCCCTAAAGCTCCGAATACAGAGAGGTCGGCTCCTGTGAGGTTGGCTCCTGAGAGGTCGAATCCTGAGAGGTCGAATCCTGAGAGGTTGACTCTTGAGAGGTCGGCTCCTGAGAGGTCGGCTCCTGAGAGGTAGGCTCCTGAGAGGTTGGCTCCTGAGAGGTAGGCTCCTTTGAGGTCGGCTTCAAAGAGCTTGGCTCCTGAGAGCTTGGCTCCTTTGAGGTAGGCTCCTGAGAGGTTGGCTCTTGAGAGGTTGGCTTCTGTGAGGTAGGCTCCTGAGAGGTAGGCTCTTGAGAGGTCAATGTTTGTGAAAAAATGATTATTCCTCGACTTATTCCAAACCTCTACACCTTCTTCAAGTAATATTCTAAGCTGCTCTCGATCTGCCATCTACTTCTACGAACATATCCTAATTACATATAGAATATCTAATAATTTAACAGAGCGATCTGAATTAATTGTAGAACCTGAAAGTATGTAATCCAAATTACATAGTCTCAAACAGATTTAGATCTATAAGTTTGAGGAACTTTAAATCCGAGGGTTAAACTTCTTCCTAGCATGAACAGAGATAACCCCAACCAGAGTAAATGACTACTTTGATATTGCCAGGCAGCGATCGCCATAGGTAAAAATCCCAAACTGGCAGCGATAATAGTGGACTGGCGTAAAATTTTTCCTTCACTCAAACCCAAAAAATAGCCATCTAACATATAAGCAATAGAGCCAAAACCCAATACTGGTAATAGCCAAAAAACATAATTATCGATCTGTTCGATTACTTCTGCATGGTTGGTTAATAATCTAAATAGAGGTTGAGGTATTAACCAAAATACTACTGACATAGCCAAACCAACACTCAAACTTATTCCTCCAGCTAACTTAATTAAAGATAAAAGCTGGTGGTTATTTTTTTGCCCCCGCAGAATACCTGCTAAACTTTCTGTGGCAAAAGCGATACCATCGATAAAATAAGCTCCTAAAGTAACTACTTGCATCAGTAAAGTATTAGTAGCTAAAACTGTAGTCCCGATAATCGCACTTAAGTTAGTAAATAAAGCAAAGGTGGATAGTAATGCCAAAGTACGGATGGTGATATCGCGGTTGAGATTAAATATTTTGTGCCAAGCAGATCGATCGAAAATTTTATGACTCAAATTTTGTACGGAAGCAACTGGCAATTGCTGGATTATAAGTATTAATCCTACTAGCAGATTGAGATATAGGCTAATGGCTGTTGCCCAACCCGCACCACTACTTGCCCAACCAAAACGGATAATGAACAGATAATTAAGGGAAACATTAGCAGTTTTATCTATTACCGACATCAATAATACTTTACTGCCTTGTTCTCGTCCCAAAAACCAACCGAGTAAAACAAAATTAAGTAAAGTAGCTGGCGCACCCCAAATTAAAGCATTGTAGTAAGCTCTCCCAGATTCTAAAACTTCGGGGGTAGCACTGAGTAAAGTAAAACCTAATTCTCGTAATGGCAGTTGTAAAATTAAGATAATCGTGCCAATAGCGATCGCGATCGAACTGTTGCGTAACAAAATTAAGATAACTTCATCTCGATCGCCTTTACCTGTTGCTTGGGCGGTTGTTCCCGTCGTCCCCATGCGGAGAAAACCAAAACTCCAGTAAATATAGTTAAATAGTACAGTGGCGATCGCTACTCCACCGAGATGATGAATATCTGCTAGATGTCCCAAAAATGCCGTATCTATCAGACTTGCCAAAGGTACGGTTAAATTAGAAACAACATTCACCAGTGCCAACCGCCAAAAGCGTTGTTGCAGTTTTTCCATTAATTTTTTTTACTCGATCGGCTTATCGCTACTTTTGAGATCTATTGTGATGCTTTTTATATCTCATTACTCTCGTTCTTGGGTAACACCTCAGGATTTATAATCTCAATCTGATTAACTAATCCAACTAATCCCAATGCACAGATTAAGGGAAAAACAATTCAAATTAACCGAGAAATAAGATTTAAATATAAATTCTATCTCGTTTCGGTTTTATCCTGATTAACCCTAGCCAATTAATTGTCAATCGTTTAAGATCGGTTCTCGAACAGTTAATCGATCGCTACCGAATCTTCATTACTAAACTAGAATCAATATCTTCGATCGAAGCACAACCACTTAACGCCATAGCTAAATCTAATTCCTGCTGTAATAATTCCAAAACGCGAGCTACTCCTTTTTCCCCTGCTACGGCTAAACCCCACAAAATTGGACGACCTACTGATACAGCTGTTGCCCCTAGTGCTAGGGCTTTAAGAACATCTGAACCCCGACGAATTCCCCCATCAATGAGAATATCGATTTTATCTCCTACGGCTGCTACTATTTCAGGTAGTGCCTCAAAAGTAGCGATCGCTCCATCTAATTGTCTACCACCATGATTAGAAACAATTATTCCTTTTGCGCCAAATTCATAGGCTTTAAGTGCGTCATCGGCTCGCAAGATTCCTTTCAATATTACTGGTAAAGTAGTTATCGATTGTAACCATTCCACATCTTTCCAGGTTACACTGGGGTCTATTTGTTCGGCAAAATAGGTAAATAAACCAGACTCTTCTGTAGTCTGAGGAATTGCTAAATCTGCCATGGATACTAAATTAGCTAGTTCCATTGTCTTGGGTAAGGTAAACTGATTACGGCGATCGCTTTCTCTTTTGCCTAGCATTGGTGCATCTATAGTGAGACATAAAGCATTATATCCAGCATTTTCTGCTCTTTGTACTAGGGCTTGAGTCAGAGCGCGATCGCGATGAATATAAAGTTGAAACCATTGATGTGTATTATTTTTTTGTTCGGCAACAGCCTCTAAACTTTTAGTGGACATAGTACTCAGTACCATCACCACCCCCTTATTTGCTGCTGCTTTAGCCGTGGCGATCTCCCCTTCTGGATTTGCCAAACACTGAAAAGCCATCGGTGCAATTAGGACTGGCATTGCTAGAGATTGTCCGACAACTGTAGTAGTTAAGTCGCGCTGACTCACATCTACTAACATTCTCGGACGAAGTTGATAACGATTTATTGCCAAACGATTTTCTTTTAGAGTAATTTCATCTAAAGCTCCACTCTGATAGTAATCTAGAACCATTGGCTCTAAATTTTGCTTGGCAAGTATCTCGTAGTCAAATAAATTAATTGGTTCACTCAAATTTTTGCACCCTCTCTCTATAAAAGGCAATAGGCAATAGGGAATCGGCAACAGCCTTTGTTAAAAAAGCTAAAAGCTAATAGCTAATAGCTAAGGAGCTAAAATTAAACTCGTACTATCCGATCGCTCTCTGAAGATCGACGAGCAGCATCGGCTACTTGTAGGGCATAAAGACTAGCTTGGGGTTTAACGTAAAGGGGTTTTCCTGTAGTCAGATAATCTAATACCATAGCAGTATCTTTGGCAAATGAACCACGCTTACTTTTAACGGGAAGGGTAATTGTTTCTTCTCCCTTAATTAAACTACCTTTTTCCCCCATAAAAGAAAGAGTACCTCGATCGCCATAAATTTCTAGCTGACGATAACCATGCCAGAATACATCCCCTTTACCATAATTAATTTCGGCGATCGCGCCATTAACAAAACGCAGTTGGGCATTACACAAACAAGCAGTAAAATAGTCAGCTTCAGGAGCATCCCAGTAACGAGATTGACAGGATACTGTCGTGACATTGCCTAGGATATCTGTTAACCGATGAACGCGAGATAAAGCAGCAGCTAAAGGAAAACCCCACATTTGCCGATTATAGTTCCAGCTACGAGTTACAGGATGCTTAGGGGCGATGGTAGCATAACGAGCAAAAAAAACATTACCAATTTTAGGTAAATATTCCCGTAGAGTTTGATGCACTCCGCCAATTAATTCTATATGTTCGACATGAAGTAATTTATTTTTAGCTTGAGCTAAAGCAATAATTTCTGAAGCTTCTTGAGGGTTAAGAGAAAGAGGATATTCTACAATTACGTGCTTATTCGCTTCTATGGCAGCACGAGCGATCGCACCATGATCGCGGTTAATCGTACAAATAACAACTATATCTATTTCCGATCGCTCGATTAATTCTTGCCAAGAATTTACTGCTGTCATTGAGAAGTTTTGACAAAATTGAGCTAGTTTTTCAGGGGTATTACCCGTAACTTGAAGTAGTTTCACTCTTGGATCTGTACTAAATGCTTCTGCTCTTTTTTTGGCTGCATAACCAGTACCGATAATACCTACTTTGAGGACATCTGGAAAAGAAGATAAATTCAAACTGTTAATATTACCTCCCAAAAAATGAAATACTTAAACCTTTGTTATCAAGCGAATATGACTATGGCGATCGCTGTTTCTGGTAATACTCTAAGTACAAGTCATCAAAAACAACGATAACTATAATTATAATTAATATTTCCTTGTCGTGTTTCTTATCTAAAAATTAACTATAGGTAAATCTTGTTTAATTATTGTCATATCGCCGTTACAAGCCATCTTTATGTTGTAATTTATGCTAATTCTTGACTTTTATCGGAATATAAGTAAAACTTATTTTAAGTTAAATTAAGAATCTCATTACTAATGCGCGAGATAATATGCAAACTTTTCCCTTAGTATCAGAAATGAAGCTTATCTAAAAGCTTAAAATCTATTCTCATTTTCTAAGGGAATCAGACTACACAAAAGGTTATACCTGCCATTCTTATAAAAAAAAGGAGAACACTATGGCAACTTACAAAGTTACTTTAAAAATGCCCGATGGCGAACAAACTATCGACGTACCTGAGGATGAGTACATCCTTGATGTTGCAGAAGAACAAGGTTTAGACTTACCTTATTCTTGTCGTGCAGGTGCTTGTTCTACTTGTGCTGGTAAAATCGAATCTGGTTCGATCGATCAATCCGATCAGTCTTTCTTAGATGACGATCAAATCGAAGCTGGTTATGTTCTTACTTGTGTAGCCTATCCTACTTCTGATTGTACTATCTTAACTCACCAAGAAGAAGAACTTTACTAAGAAAAACTTCAATCAAAAGCCTCGCTAGTATCTTATTGGTATTGGCGAGGCTTTTTACTTTTTAGTAATTAATTATTTTTATTTTGGACGAGTTTAATTAGTGCATCTTGGAAACTGGGAGGCAATTGTCGCATAATTTTTCCTTTTTCGCGATCGACTCCTACTAAAGTAACTCTACCAGTAACAAAAGTTTCGGCGTTGTCTGGGGATTGAATTTGATAATCCCAGTAAATTTTTACTCCCTTAGTTTCACTCAATCGAGTTTTAACTATTGCGGAAGTACCGAGGTAAATAGGTAAGTGATAACGTAAAGATAGTTCGACTACGGGTAGATCGCAGCCTATTGCCACTAGATCGGCAAATTCGATGCCAATCGAACGCAAACACTCTATTCTTGCTTCTTCCATCCAAGTAAGATATGTACCATGCCATACAATCCCCGCATAATCGGTGTGATGGGGTTGTGCTTTGACAGGATACTCAAACCAATTTTCGATTTTAGCTTCGAGATCTCGATCTTTTTCAATAGCTGAAGTCGGTAGTTGATAGTTCTTATTCATTAGTAGTTAATAATTATTTGCTCTCTTTGTTGGAGTTGATGTATATGATTAAATAACTGCCAACAATATTCTTCCGATAACCCGCAAGTAATAGCACCACGCAATACAACTTGACTATACCAATCATTAGGGGGAGTTTCTCGATCGAGTTTATTAACCACTACATAAGTACGAACATTTTTATATTTTTGGCTACCACAATCTACTTCAATAAATTCTTGTTTATAACCGTTATTATGTACTTCCTCCCTTTTATCTAAAGCTTTACTCAACCGCCAGGGAAGGCGATATAATACTCCCTCTACAGAGGAACTGGCATCAGCAAGGATATCCAACACGCCACAATTACGCCGTCGTGATTTTCGATAAAAGCCCAAACGATAGCCTTTAAGAATTGCTTTGCCAATAATGTAATTATGAGTATTTTCTAACAGCGATCGCTTTAAATCCACAGGACACATACAAGAACCATAGGCAAAATAATCAAAAGTTGGTTCTTTCAAGGTGCAATTACTCCCAAAAACGGAAAATCAGCAACCAAAATAGCTAGGGTCACTGAATTAATTCACCCATCCTAACATCAAATATCTTAAATTATGTTATTGAATCGGTGACTTTTTTAATGGTTGAGATTTTGGCTCTGTACCAAAAATTTACTCTTCTCGATCGGTTTTAGTAGGAGAAGAATCGTAAAGCGCGTCTAATTGTTGCCGTGCATCTTCGACGGAGACAGAACGCATTACCAATAAAGGTTCTTCGATTACTTTCCCTTTCTCATCTAGTAACTCTGGATGAACTTGTTTGCGAGAATATACTTGTTTGCGGGTAGCTGGTGTTGACTGAGAAAAGTTGTTATTAGCAGGATATACTCTTTGAGAGTCTACACCTAAAGTAACCAAACTGCGAATCAAATTACTGATAGCTAATACTGCGATCAACGTAAAAGCTAAAATATAAACTATGTGTAACATCATATTCTCCTTGTTAGTGATAGATAATTTATGATTTTCAAAAAAAAAGTTTTATAAATTTATGTATCGGCAGATGGATAATTTATATTTCTAAATTCTCGCCATCTTCTAGCTACATCCCAACAATCAGCCACTAAACGATGCCAGGGAACGAGCATTTTTGACTCTATACCAATTTCTCCATCCGTTGCTTCAAACAACATTTGTGCCGTACTCACTTCTAGTTTGGCTTTCTCGATCCTGGTTAATAAATCTTCTTGCTCCTCAGCCGATAAAAATGGCAAATTTTCTGATTCTAACAGGGAACTAGAACGATCGAACCAATATTGAAAATCTTCTAGCAGTGGCTTTAGCACTGTACTTAATATTTCTTTTTCAGTTGGTTGCTTAGAAGACATATTTTTAAAGTAGCTTATTATTGCATTACTGTTAATATTAGCGTTTTTTACATTACTTAATAAAAAAATACAACATTTTAATATAAGGATAGTCACCCCAAGTAGAAAGCAAACAGAGCGCAATCTCTGTATCATGGTATGGAAGACATCTCTCTGATTAAATCAAATAAAAAGTCAATTTGCATGGTAGAACAGCCGATGCCTCCAGAAGAATTAAAACAACCAATTAAATTACCCCGCACTAGTGAATCAGAAGCTTTAAAAAAAATTCGTCACACGGCTTCTCATGTGATGGCAATGGCGGTACAAAAGCTATTTCCCAAGGCACAGGTAACTATTGGCCCTTGGACGGAAAATGGCTTCTATTATGATTTTGACAACCCCGAAACCTTTACGGAAAAGGATTTAAAAAAAATTAAAAAAGAGATGATTAAAATCATCAACCGTAAATTGCCAGTAATTAGAGAAGAAGTAAGCAGAGAAGAAGCCAAAAGACGGATCGAAACATTGGGCGAACCCTATAAACTAGAAATCCTAGATAGTATACAAGAACCCATTACCCTGTATCATCTAGGGGAACAATGGTGGGATTTATGTGCGGGTCCTCATGTCGAGACAACAGCAGATATTAACCCCAAAGCGATCGATCTAGAAAGTATAGCTGGTGCTTACTGGCGCGGTGATGAAAATAACCCCCAACTACAAAGGATTTACGGTACTGCCTGGGAAACACCAGAACAGTTAGAAGAATACAAACGACGTAAAGAAGAAGCCCTAAAACGAGATCACCGTAAACTCGGTAAAGAATTAGGTCTGTTTATTTTTAACGATCTAGTTGGCCCTGGTTTACCCTTATGGACTCCTAAAGGAACAATTTTGCGGAGCACCCTAGAAGACTTTCTTAAACAAGAACAACTCAAGCGGGGTTATCTTCCTGTGGTTACTCCCCATATTGCCAGAGTAAGTTTATTTAAGACTTCTGGACATTGGCAAAATTACAAAGACGATATGTTCCCGATGATGGCGGAGGACGAGGTAGCAGCAGCAGCAGAACAAGGATTTGTTCTCAAACCGATGAACTGCCCTTTTCATATCCAAATTTATAAAAGTGAGTTGCGTTCCTATCGCGATTTACCAATGCGGTTAGCAGAATTTGGCACTGTTTATCGTTACGAACAATCGGGAGAATTAGGTGGTTTAACCAGAGTAAGGGGCTTTACTGTAGATGATTCTCATTTATTTGTCACTCCCGAACAACTAGAGGAGGAATTCCTCAATGTAGTAGATTTGATCCTCTCTGTATTTAAAAGTCTCAAGTTAAAAAACTTTAAGGCAAGACTTAGTTTTCGCGATCCCGAATCAGATAAATACATCGGTTCTAATGAAGTCTGGGATAAAGCACAAAATGCGATTAGTCGGGCGGTACAAACTCTTAATATGGAATATTTTGAAGCTCCAGGAGAAGCTGCTTTTTATGGCCCTAAGCTAGACTTTATTTTTGAAGATGTCTTGGGCAGAGAATGGCAACTAGGTACAGTACAGGTAGACTATAATTTGCCAGAGCGATTTGACTTGGAATATATTGCCGAAGATGGTTCTCGCCAACGCCCAGTTATGATTCACCGTGCGCCTTTTGGTTCTTTAGAGAGATTAATTGGTATTCTCATCGAAGAATATGCTGGTGATTTTCCTTTATGGTTAGCTCCCGAACAAGTACGCTTATTACCCGTGCGGAATGAGCATCTAGACTATGTCAAAGAGGTAGTAGCCAAAATGCAGGGGTTGGGTATTCGTGCCACAGTAGACACGAAAGGCGATCGCTTAGGTAAAATGATTCGCAACGCCGAAAAAGAAAAAATACCTGTAATGTCTGTTGTGGGGGATAAAGAAGTAGCGGATAATACTTTGAATATTCGCACTCGTGCTTCTGGCGAATTAGGAGCAATTCCTGTCGCCGAAGTAATCGATAAGCTGCAAAAGGCGATCGCTACTTACGGTGATTTTTAACCCATAGGATATTAGACCTATGCGCATAAATAAATTCAAGGGAAGGTAAGACAAGGGAGAGTGGGGAGACAGGGTAGACAAGGTAGAGAATGTCTTCCTTTTCCTTCTGGTCTTTCCTAACCGTTTAACTTTTGAATGACAGCGCATAGGTCTATTTTTTAGGGTGGGCAATGCCCACCTTACGGCGGTAAAAGTTAAATATTTTCACTATCCATCGACATCATCGTTTGGACGAAAGCCTGGGAAATAAAAGGAATAATTGCTTGATTTTGACTATTATTTTTACCTTCGGTGAAGATAACTAATAAATAGGGTTGTACTTCGGGAATTTCTATGTAAGCAATATCATGACGTACTTGACTCGTCCAACCTGCTTTAGACCATAATTGGGCATGAGGCGGTAGCCCTTCGCCAATAAAACCAATAATTTGATTTTCTGCTTGAGTAGGATCGAGATCGGCAGGGTTGAGACTGCGTTTGATTAACCGCATCATCTGTATCGAGCGATCGCTCGATACTGCTACTCCGCCAATAATACTATGTAGCAATCTAGCTACTGCATCTGTCGTGAGCATATTCCGATTTTCCCGTAATTCTCCGAGGAAAGCTCTTTCCCTCCCATAGGCATCATCACCCCAGGTTTTTTGATTGATATTGACTGTTTCTAATTCTGACCAACCTAAAGACTGGAAATAGCGGTTAACAATATTGCGTTGTTGTTGCCAAGTCTGAAAAGGGCCTGGTGGTAATTCGGGGCCACTAGTAGTACCAGTTAAAATATCTATAATTAAGCTCGTAGCATCATTACTAGAATCAACAATCATATCTTTCATGGCTCTGTTTATTTCCGTTGATTCGGGAATCATCCCTCCTTCTAGCCATTCGTGCATCGCTACTAGATAAAATAATTTCACTATACTAGCAGGATAAATTCTTTCCATGCCTCGATAGCTATAACCCCTAATTTGATATTGCCAAAATTCTTCCGCAGATAAAGCACCCCCCGTATTTACTATTACTGGCGCATCATAAACGATCCAAGTCAAGGCGATTTGATTTTTGGCTAAGTCGGGAAATTTTACCCAGGTTTGTTCGAGAATATTGGTAGCTAATTGAGTTAACCGATCGTCCTGTCTAAAAAAGGTCATAACTATTCATCATTTATCATTGGTTACTTATCCATAGGGTAGATTCTACTTGTTGAGGATGCTTCCCCGTCATTTGTGCAAAAAGTTTAATTTACCTCATGGAGCGATCGTTGTAGCAGGAAATTTATTTATATGAATAATTGTTAAGATGAGCTTAATGAGCATCGAGTCATAGCCCGATGACGAAAAATTAGTAAAAATTTATGAGAAGCATAAACGCCTTTAACTGCTTAAAACCAGAAAAAAAACGCAATTTACTTACTTTATTTGTTGCTGGGCTTTTATTTTGGTTTAGCATTACTTCTTTGTTACCAGTTTTACCTCTTTACATTCAATCTGTAGGAGGAACAAAAGAGCAAATCGGTTTGGTAATGGGTTGTTTTGCCATTGGTTTGTTGCTTTCTCGTACTTTTTTGGGACAAACCGCAGATCGGCAAGGTCGTAAAATTGTCATCCTAATCGGTACTGTAGTAGTAGGGACTGCTCCTCTGGGTTATCTCTTTGCCAATTCGATCGCTGCACTGATGTTTATTCGAGCTTTTCACGGCATCAGTATTGCTGCTTTTACTACTGGTTATAGTGCTTTAGTAGTCGATCTTGCTCCTGCTAAACAAAGAGGTGAATTAATCGGTTATATGAGTTTGGCTATCCCTATCGGTATGGCAATAGGGCCAGCAGTGGGAGGTTATCTTCAAGAATACTTTGGTTACAGTATCCTATTTGCGATCGCCTCTGTTGCTGGTTGGCTAGCTTGGGTTTGTGCTTTACAAATTCAAGAAGAAAGTAAGGATAATCTTGCCTTAGATCGGGAAAATCAAGAATTTGTACCGACTCGCAATTTTTGGGAATTAATGATTAATCCGGCTTTATCTGTTCCCGCGCTCATCTTGTTAATGGTTGGTTTATTGTTTGGTAGTTTAGTTGCTTTTTTACCTCTATATGTAGAAGAATTGGCTGTAGGAGAATCTAGTTTAGACTTTAATGCGGGATTGTTTTATGCCATAGCTGCGATCGCTTCTTTTTTATCTCGTGCATTTGTCGGTAAAGCTTCAGATAATTTTGGTCGTGGTTTATTTATTACGGGTAGCTTAGTCTGTTACGGTAGCTCGATGATTTTATTGGCTAATGCTACTACCTCTTCAACTTTAATTATGGCTGCTCTTTTAGAAGGTGCGGGAGGTGGAATATTTATTCCCATGTCTATCGCCTTGTTGAGCGATCGCTCTTATCATAACGAACGAGGAAAAGTTTACAGTATCTGCATTGGTGGTTTCGACTTAGGTGTGGCAAGTGCGGGGGTTATTTTCGGTTATTTATCTGCTCGGTTGGGTTACTCGACGATCTTTTTAGTTACGGGACAATTAGCTTTTCTAGGACTTATTATCTTTTTGTTCAAATCTAATCGCAATTTACCAAAATCTCTTCGGTTTGCTATGGGTAAAGGGAAAGATTACTATGCTTTAAGTAACGTCAGTTCGGGATAATAAAATTAATTGGTTAGGGTAGCTATTAGCTATCAGCTATCAGCTTTTAGTCAATTTTTATTCAAACTCTAGAAAATAATCCCATGAGAAAATAGTAATTTTTATACAACTATGAGGTCAGGGTTTCAGCTTCCACGCGAACTCAGGTTAAGTAAATAAATCTCATAATAAATAAAAACCTAGCTCGATCGACTATCGAATATTTTTAGATGAATACTTATTCTATTTTGAGTCAGACCCAACGTTTAAGGGTTAGTGATGGGCAAATCATGCCCATTTTTAGTAATTTACCAGCTACAGATCGCGTACTCGTTCTTATTTTGCCCCAGTTAGGAGATTTTGATAGTTTGGAGTATGTTTGGTGGCTGCAAAAAGAGTCCGCCAAACTGCAAGAAAAAAAGATCGCAGTGCGTGCTATCGGGATCGGCGATCGCAATTCTGGTCTGAAATTTTGCGAATATACAGAATTTCCTCAAGAATCTTTATTTATTGACCCAGAAGCCGAAATTAATCGAAAATTAGAACTATACCAGGGCTTATCTTGGCGGATTCCTTTTTTATCTACCCCACAAAATGCTTGGCTAAATTTAATCCTGATGTGTGCGGGAATTGGCAGTCGGGGAACTCTTGCAGAAGTTTTTCGGGGCTACAAAGGCGATCGACAAGCACCTCAGTTAATTGATGATCAAGAAGTTATCCGTGCTACTCCCCTACCACCAATTAAAGGTTCATTTTTCAAGCTAGCAGGAGGAAAAGGCTTTCAGCGTCCTTTTGAATTAGCTACTTTGCGCTTGCGAAATATGAGCGAAGTTCTTTCTCATTGGCAGACTTATGTACCTAAAGCTGATTATTTAACTCAAAGAGGGGCAACTTTTCTCTTTGACTCTCAAGGTAATTTACTTTACGAACATCGCGATCGAGGTATTTTGGGTTTTGCGGAAAACATGAGCAATCCTTTAGAATTTCTTTGGGAAAATGCTTAAGGTAACGAATCTAGAGTTTGGCTATTTTGATGTCAAAGTTTATAGCTTTCAGCAACAAAGCTAACCAAAACTAATAGCTAATAGCTAACACAACCGAGATTTTTGATTTATGCCCATAGGTCTAATGAGTAGTGAGTAATTAGCTTAGAGCTAGTTAATTTAAAAAGACAAAAATATGGTACCAGACATCAGATTTTATTTGATTATAATCATAATATTAAGAAATGTAATAATCTTTTGCGATCGCGTTAGTTGAGATACATTTTATTTAAACCAACAACAGCAGTTCTTAGAATTAATTAATAATAATTAATAATCCACAATCTAACATCGAATGACTAATCAATCATCAACCCAAATAACTAACATAAGTCAAACTTCGTACGACCAAGATTATTATCAATGGTTAACCATCACAGCACAAAAATTACGCCAAGGAAAGTTAGCTGAAGTAGACTTGGTCAATTTAATCGAAGAAATTGAAGATATGGGTAGAAGTGAGAGAAAAGCCGTTCGTAGTAACTTGAGAATTCTGTTAATGCATCTACTCAAATACAAGTACCAACCAGAGAATCGGACTAATAGTTGGTTATTTACTATTGTTGAACATCGAAAAAGACTTAAAGAATCCTTTAAAGATAGTCCTAGCCTTAAACCCTATTTCTTAGAAGTTTTTGAGGAATGTTATCAAGATGCAATAGACTTGGCTGCTGCGGAAACTGGCTTACCGCGTGAGACTTTCCCCAATCAATCTTCTTTTACGCCTAAAGAAACGTTAGATTCTGACTATTTACCCCAGTAGAAAATTAAGTTAGTTAAAAATATTAATAGGCTAAAAATTGATGAAAGTCAAACTTTTGACTTTTAACTTTTGACTTTTAACTTTCAAGACAAGTCAACGAGTTATGCTGGTACTAGCATTCCTTTCTCAACGGCGGGGCGTTTTCTCATAGTTTCTACCCATTGTTTTAAATGGGGATGTTCGTCTAGAGTTAGACCCATAAAATCATAAGCTGCCACCCAAGGGAAAGTAGCAATATCAGCAATGGAATAATCACCACAGATATATTCTCCTTGGGATAGTTGCTTATCTAATACGCCATATAATCTCAAGGTTTCTTTCCGATATCGCTCGATCGCATAAGGTATCTTTTCGGGTGCATAACGATTAAAATGATTATACTGACCGAACATCGGCCCTACACTTGCCATCTGAAACATTAACCACTCTAAAACCTGAAAACGAGCTTTTTCTTCAGTAGGCAATAATTTTCCTGTTTTTTGTGCCAAGTAAATCAAAATAGCACCAGATTCAAATATCGTTATATCTTTATCGCGATCGATAATTGCGGGAATCTTACTATTAGGATTGATCGAGACAAACTCTGGTGTAAATTGTTCGCCCTTAGTAATGTCAACGGTATGAACGCTATAGTCAAGTCCTACTTCTTCCAGCATTATGGAAATTTTGCGACCGTTAGGAGTTGTAAAAGTGTAAAGATCGATCATGACGAATAATTTCTAGGTTCTCATTTTATTATTAACGATTAAACCTAGTTAATACATCTTGCTCCCGTCTCAAAACAAATCCTCTCTATAATGTATATACAAGAGCTTAGGAATTAACCAATGTTTTTAGTTACTGGGGCAACAGGTTCTTTAGGACGCAGAATTGTCGAACAATTAAGAGAACAAGATCTGCCTGTAAGGGCTTTTGTTCGTTTAACTTCTAATTATCAAAATTTAGAAGATAGGGGGGCAGAAATTTTTATTGGCGACTTGCGGGAAGAACGAGATATTACTAAAGCTTGCCAAGGAGTAAAATATATTATCAGCAGTCATGGCTCTGGTAGTGACGCTCAAGCCTTAGACTATCGAGCCAATATCGAACTAATCGATCGCGCCTTAGAAAATCAGATCGAGCATTTTGTTTTTATTTCCGTCTTAGGAGTCGATCTCGCCTACCAAGATTCTCCTACTTTTAAGGCTAAACGAGAAGTAGAAAAATATTTAGCTAAAAGTGGTTTAAGCTATACTATTCTACGCCCTGCTGGATTTGCTAACAATTTATTACCCTTAGCCGAAAGATTTCGCGATACTGGACTTTATTTACTCATTGGCGATGCTAAAAATCGTTCTTCGATAGTTAGTACTGACGATCTTGCCAAAATCGCGATCGCCTCAGTCAGTACCGAAGCAGCCAAAAATCAAATCTTTGCCGTAGGAGGCCCCGATATCCTTCAGCGAGAAGATATACCCCGCATTTTTTCCCGCATCTTTAAACGAGAACCAATTATTATCAATCCTCCTTTAATGGTACTGGATACCGTCCGCTCCGCTCTGGGAATATTTAATCCACAACTACAAAAATCTCTAGGCACTTTAAGAACTTTACTGGCAAATGAGTTTTATTGTACTCCAGACGAGATCGAGCGACTTGAATCGACTTTTAATATTCAAATGGAATCTTTAGAAAGTTTTTTACGACGCTATTTATCTTAGTAGCACATCTAAAATTCCCAAACGAGTTAATATTCGTTAACTAATTGCCCTATTGGGCTAACACTATTGCAAAATGTAAATCTATAAGTCTAATTATGGCAACTGCCGTAGCAGTATTGTCTGAGAAATCCAATTATAACTATATAAAGATAATGGTAGATAGCCTTAAGAAACCACAATTTGCAGAAATTCGTCCAGGAGTAAAAGTTCCCGCCAAAGAAACGATTCTCACGCCACGCTTCTACACTACAGACTTTGAAGCAATGGCACAGATGGATATCTCAGCTAATGAAGATGAGTTGAGAGCTATCTTAGAAGAATTTCGGGTAGATTATAATCGCCATCACTTTGTCAGAGATGAAGAATTTAAACAATCTTGGGATCATATTGACGGTGAAACTCGCCAGTTGTTTGTTGAGTTTTTAGAACGTTCCTGCACGGCAGAATTTTCTGGTTTTCTGCTGTACAAAGAATTAGGTAGACGTTTAAAAGGAAAAAATCCCGTACTCGCAGAAATTTTCACCCTTATGTCACGGGATGAAGCACGTCATGCGGGTTTTTTGAATAAAGCCTTATCTGATTTCAATCTTTCCCTAGATTTAGGTTTCTTAACAAAAAGTCGTAAATATACTTTCTTTCAACCCAAGTTTATCTTTTACGCTACTTATCTTTCTGAAAAAATTGGTTACTGGCGTTATATCACTATCTATCGTCATCTAGAGAAAAATCCTGAAGATAGAATCTATCCTATTTTCCGTTTCTTTGAAAACTGGTGTCAGGATGAAAACCGTCATGGTGACTTTTTCGATGCCATCATGAAAGCGCAGCCTAATACCCTGAATGACTGGAAAGCTAGATTATGGAGTCGCTTCTTCTTGCTATCGGTATTTGCGACTATGTATCTTAATGACGTACAGCGTTCTGGTTTCTATGCTTCTATTGGTTTAGATGCAAGGGAATATGACAAACTGGTAATCGAAAAAACTAATGATACCGCAGGTAGAGTATTTCCTGTTGTTCTCGATGTCAATCATCCAGAATTCTACGATCGATTAGAAACTTGTGTCGATAACAATGACAAATTGAGAGAAATCGCTAATTCTAATGCTCCTGGGGTGGTTAAATTCTTCCGTAAATTACCTCGTTATGTTTCTAACGGGTTACAGCTAATTAAACTATATTTGATTAAACCAATTCGGGTAGATCATTTGGCAGGAACTGTCCGTTAATTACTCAAATCGATTTGTGTTAGTAAAAAGGCTCTGTATTGTTGCAGAGCTTTTTTATTGTATTTAAAGCTAAAAACTAATAACTAATAGCCAAAAACTAAAATTAATCAACTAAATGGCGATCGAAGGCAAAACGGATTAATTCCGAGCGATTATTGGTTTCTGTTTTCCGTAATAAACTACTGACATATTTTTCAATTGTCCGAGGACTTAGATGTAAATGTCCACCAATTTCTGCATTGGAAAAACCATTAGTAAGTAAATGAAGAACTTCTTGCTCTCTTTTGGTAAATTCTAGTGAATGGTCAGTTTCTAGAGCGTTATTATTTTGCCAGTCGGAATTTGCTGTCGAACGAGCAGATTTTTCTTGAGAAAATCTTAACTCAGAGTGAATAATTTGCGATCGCTCTAACAAATTGCGAATAATTGCGCCTAATTCCTCTATTTCAAAAGGTTTTGGTAGATAAATATCACATCCAGCCTGATAACCCCGTATCCGCTCTTGTGTGTCACTCCTTTCTGTTAAAAAAATTACGGGTAAAAGCCTAAATTCTGGACGTTGACGTACTTGTTTGATTAACTCATAACCATCTTTTCCTGGCATATTAATGTCAGAAATCAACAAGTGAGGGTGATAATGTTCTAGCATGGACATTGCTCGATCGCCATTTTCGGCGGTAAGCACTGTATAGCCTGACATTTCTAAATAGTCATTTACTGCTAAAAGAATACCTGGATCGTCTTCCGCAATCAGGATCAATAAAGGCATAAATTAGAAAAGATTTAGCCTCCATAATATATTTTTGCCTACTTTAATATTAATATTTTCTTTATTATTTAGAGAACAAAAATAATGGAGTAGAAAATAGTTGGGCTTAACTTTTATAATACAAACTAAATTAAGGATTTGTTTCAATTACTGGTAGATGAGCCAAGGGAACAGTAAAGGTAACAGTAGAACCCAAACCTTCTCCCATACTGTAAAAAGAAATTTTACCCCCCATAGCTTCAACTAATTTCTGAGAAATAGCCAACCCTAACCCAGTCCCCCCGTAAGACTTAGTATGAGATCCATCGACCTGAAAAAAGTTTTCAAATAATTTGTCTTGCTTTTCTAGAGAAACACCAATTCCTGTATCGGCAATACCAATTTTGACCATACCAGGAAATTCTTGTTGATGGCGAACTAATTTTTTTCTAATTACCTCTGCTGTAATTACTATTCCTCCTTCATGGGTAAATTTGATCGCATTACCTATCAAATTAAGTATTACTTGGAGTAACCTTTGATAGTTACCGTAGATAGTCACAGGAGTTAAGGTAGCAGGTTTTTTGATGCGAAAGCTAAGATTTTTCTGTTCTGCCTGAGTACGAATTAAATTATCGACATCTTGCAAAAGCTCCTCTAGTTCTACCTCAGTCAGTTCCAATTCCATTTTACCCGCTTCAATTTTGGCGATATCTAAAATATCGTTAATAAGATTGAGCAAGTGAATAGAGGATTTGTAAGCTTCTCTGAGAAATTCTTTTTGCTCCTCTGGATTATCTGCCATCCCCTCTAACAAAAGTTTGAGAAAGCCAATAATACCATTAAGGGGAGTTCGCAATTCATGAGAAGTATTAGCCAAAAAATCGCTTTTAAGTCGGTTAGCTTCTTCTGCTCTTAGGCTAGCTTGTTCTAATTCATGATACAATTTAGCGTGGGCGATCGCCGTGCCGACGTGTTCGGCTAACTCTTGAACTAATTCTATTTCCGTGGTCGTCCAGTTACGATAGCGATCGCATTGTTGCAGACAAATTAAAGCATTCCCCTGTTCCTTATAGGCGGTAGAAACAACCAAAACTGATTTTTGCCCATCAGGATCTTTAACTAAGCGATCGATCGCTATGGCTCTAGGGGAATTGAGAGCTTGTTGTAAATACAATTCCAAACTAATATCGATTTTTTTACCCAACAACGAATCAAATTGAGGTTGACGATATTCAGCTTCTACGGTTAATTCTGCTTGAGGAGTACGAGAAGACAAAATCAAACAGCGACTAACGAGTAGGGCTTCCCCTAAACCTTCTACTGTTTGTTGCCAAATAGTTTCTAAATCGAGACTACGGCGGATTTTGCGACTAATTTGAGTTAATAATTTTTGATAGCTATAGAGGGGAATAGGACATAGAGAATCGGACATTTCTGCCTCACCAATGAGCCTTCCCATGGCGAGAATTGCCGTTGGTTCTCCTTTCGCGCTCAAAATGGGGCTGACAACTAACTCGAAAGAAAACGATTGCTCTTGATGAGAAAATAAACAATAAGATTGTTCGGGAATTCGCCGTTTCAGAATCCTTTTAACCTTTTTTCTATAGTCTTGAAGGTTTACGGGTACGAAAATATCTGACCAGTAAGAACCTACTACCGCTTCATTGCTCAATCCATAGTCTTTAGCTGCTTGCCACCAAAAAGAAAGATATTTTCCAGAATAATCTTGAGTGTAAACTAATTCTGCACCCAAATTTGCCCAACCAATTCGATTGATTGACTCTGGAGTAGTTTTACTATTAACTTCTGAATTAAATTCAGTATACATCAGTAGGTCGATTGGGAATTTATGATAACCTCGGACAAATATTCAGCCTCTTCCCTGAAACTATAACCTATAGATATCTCAGGTAGAAATGCCCCAATCAGGTTTTTTTTAAAAAAAGGGTAATTTTTAAGATAATTTACCCTATGGCAAATTTAATCATTCCATTCACCTTTTGGAGGTAAAGGAGGATTGCGTCTAAAAGTCCGAGTAAGGTCTTCATCTACTTCTCTTTCACCTTTGAGCCATTGTTTAATTGCCGTTTCAATTACTTTACTCGGATCGTTAGTTAGATGCTTAATTTGTTCTAAAATTTCTGAATCCAAATGAATAGATACTTCAACTTTTTCCGCAGAATTTTCTGGCCGTACAGCATTGTTATTCATAGATTTTATCTGGTTGCTCCTAAATGACTATTTTAACTATTAAATAAAAAGGCAGTAGCAAAGGGTATTAAGTCTTGATAAACTTTGATAGCAGTAGAAGATTTAGCAAAAACAACATTACAATAGTTTAAGGGTTATTAATTAATTTTTTATATGACCGAAGTTCCCGTTTCTCGCATCCGTAATTTCTCCATTATTGCTCATATTGACCATGGTAAATCTACTTTGGCAGATAGAATGTTACAGTCTACTGGGACTGTAGCTCAAAGGGAGATGAAAGAGCAGTTCCTCGACAATATGGATTTAGAAAGAGAGCGGGGAATTACTATTAAGTTACAAGCAGCCCGCATGAATTACACTGCTAAAGATGGCAAAGAGTATGTCTTGAATTTAATCGATACTCCAGGTCATGTGGATTTTTCTTATGAAGTATCTCGTTCTCTAGCTGCTTGCGAAGGGGCGTTACTTGTAGTAGATGCGTCTCAAGGAGTAGAAGCCCAAACCTTAGCAAATGTTTACTTAGCATTAGAAAACGATCTAGAAATTATTCCTGTTTTAAATAAAATAGACTTGCCAGGAGCAGAACCAGAAAGAGTATCCCAAGAAATTGAGGATGTTGTCGGTTTAGATTGTAGTGATATCATTAAAGCCTCGGCTAAAGTAGGAATTGGTATTGAAGATATTTTAGAATCGATCGTTCATCTCGTACCACCACCACAAGATACACTAGATGAACCACTAAGAGCTTTAATTTTCGATAGTTATTACGATGCTTATCGCGGTGTAATAGTTTATTTCCGCGTGATGGATGGTAAAGTCAGAAAAGGCGATCGCGTCCGTTTGATGGCGTCTGGTAAAGAATACGAAATAGACGAACTGGGAGTTCTTTCTCCTACCCAAATTCAAGTCGAAGAACTTCATGCAGGGGAAGTAGGCTATTTTGCAGCAGCCATTAAAACTGTGGAAGATGCCCGCGTTGGGGATACCATTACTCTAGCCAAAACCTCAGCAGCAGAACCTTTACCAGGCTACACTGAAGCAAAACCAATGGTATTTTGTGGTTTATTTCCGACAGATGCCGACCAATATGCCGATCTCAAAGAAGCTTTAGAAAAGTTAAAACTTAACGATGCTGCCCTTTCTTTTGAGCCAGAAACTTCTAGCGCGATGGGATTTGGTTTTCGCTGCGGTTTCTTGGGCTTGTTACATATGGAAATTGTCCAAGAAAGATTGGAAAGAGAATATAACCTCGATCTAATTACTACTGCCCCCTCGGTAATTTATCGTGTTACCACAGTGGATGATGGAGTTGTCGAAATCGATAATCCCAGTCAACTACCAGACCCCCAAAAGAGAACCAAAATAGAAGAACCCTACATCAAAGTAGAAGTTATTACTCCAGAGACTTATGTAGGTACTTTGATGGATTTATGTCAGACACGACGAGGCGTATTTACTGACATGAAGTATTTCACTTTAAATCGTACCTGTCTCATCTACGAATTACCCCTAGCGGAAGTTGTTACTGACTTTTTCGATCAGCTAAAATCTCGTTCTCGTGGTTATGCCAGTATGGAATATCAATTAATTGGCTATCGCGAAAACGACTTGGTTAAGTTAGATATTCTGGTCAATAAAGACCCCGTAGATGCTTTATCTACTATCGTCCATCGTGACAAAGCTTATTATGTCGGTCGTGCTTTAACCGAAAAATTAAAAGAATTGATTCCCCGTCATCAGTTTAAAGTTCCCATTCAAGCCTCGATCGGTTCTAAAGTAATTGCTAGCGAACATATTCCTGCCTTGCGTAAAGATGTACTAGCTAAATGTTACGGTGGTGATATTTCGCGGAAGAAAAAACTACTGCAAAAACAAGCTAAAGGTAAAAAACGGATGAAAGCTATTGGTACGGTAGATGTACCCCAGGAAGCTTTTATGGCAGTTTTAAAGTTAGAGTAATGAAAAAGTGGGCAATGCTCGCTGGGAAGCTAGCTTTATCAAAACTGTAATAGATATTCGTGAATAACTGTCGGCAGAAAAAACTACTCCAAAAGCAAGTTAAAGGTAAAAATCCCAGGAAAGCGATCGCTACAGTAAATGTAAGTAGTCGGACAAAAATAAACCAAACTGTATTAAGGTTTGTGAAGAAGAGAGACTGTGGAAAATTATTGAGAATATTTTGTTCGCTAACTAATAAATAATCAGCGAAGTCAACCAAGGGAACGTCGCAAGCAGATAAATTGATTTTCAATCAAGAAACGACAGAAAAACCAAATATTTTTAGGTTGAGTTAGCCAAAACTAGTTGCTTTCTATTGTAAGATAAATTAGATTATACGTTTGGCTTGACTCGAATTTTTTGTTATTTAAAATATGTGACTTACTCGATATGTAAAGATTTGTAAAAATGAATTCTTCCTCCCAAGAGCCAGAAAAAATCTACAATCAATTACCTTGTGGATATCATTCTCTGGACAAAAATGGGAACTTCGTTCGCATTAACGATATTGAACTTCAAATGTTGGGCTATAGCCGAGAAGAAGTTATAGATCGCAACTTTGCTGATTTCATTACTCCTGAGAGTTTACCAACTTTCAAGCATAACTTCCCCATTTTCAAACAGCGAGGCTGGGTTAACGATCTCGAATTGCAAATGCGCTGTAAGGATGGCACAATTCTCCCTATTGCTTTGAGTGCTACGGCAATTAAAGACCCAGCAGGGAACTTCTTGATGATTAACTCGGTAGTCATCGATATCAGCGAGCGCAAAAAAATAGAAGCAGAGCAGCGACAAGCAGAAATAGAACACCAAAAAACTAAGCAACAGCTTCAGGCAATTTTAGATAACTCCCCTGCCGTCATTTACTTAATAGATTCCCAAAATAGACATCTTTTAGTCAATCGCAGCTATGCCCAACTCCTCTCTACGACTTCAGAAGAATTGCTGGGCAAAAGCATCTATGATGTTTGGTCGAAAGAAACTGCCGATATATTTGCTGCCAATAACCGTCGGGTGCTACTGGAAAATCGAATGCTAGAAACGGAAGAAGTTGTGCCTCAATCGGATGGACTGCACACTTACATTAGCTTGAAGTTTCCTATCTATAATACTGACGGTATACCCTACGCCGTCGGTAGTATCTCTACCGACATTACCGAGCGCAAACGAACCGAGCTTGAACTGCGAAACAGCGAGGCTAAAGCCAGTTCGCTCACTAACGATGTCATAGATAAATCACCAGTAGGTGTCTTTATTCTAGATGCAGACTTTCGGGTTGTTTGGCTCAATCAGATATTAGAGAAATTCTTTGGGCTACGAAAAGAAAAGATCATTGGGCAGGACAAACGACAGCTAATTCGTCAGCACATCGCTCAAATCTTCGAGTCGCCAGAATTATTTACTAAGACCGTGCTAGATACCTATGACAACAACACCTATATTGAAAAATTTGAATGTCACGTTCTTCCAGAGGGGGATAGAAAAGAACGCTGGCTGGAACACTTGAGTCAACCCATTCTTTCTGGTCTTTATGCTGGTGGTCGTATTGAACACTATACTGACATTACAGAGCGAATTCTCTCAGAACAGAAAATCCGCGAACAAGCTACTTTAATTGATATTGCTAGTGATGCAATTTTTGTGCGTGATTTGTCGAATCGAATCTTATTCTGGAGTCGTGGGGCAGAAAGGATGTCTGGTTGGACAAAAGAAGAGATTATAAATCGAGTTGCTCAAGAAATTTTCGATCGAGAGTCATCTTCTCAACTGGAACAGGCTCTTGCTACTACCCTAGAGGAAGGTAGTTGGAATGGGGAACTTAAACAACTCACCAAAGATAATCGGGAAATTATTGTGGAAAGTCGTTGGACATTAGTGCCTGATGCACAGGGCAATCCCCAGTCGATTTTGGTGGTTAATACCAACATTACCGAGAAAAAACAATTAGAACGGCAACTGTTACACGCTCAACGCTTAGAAAGCATCGGCACTCTAGCAGGAGGTATTGCCCACGACCTCAATAATATTTTGACTCCCATTTTGGGCTTCGCTCAACTTTTGCCGTTAAAGATTCCCAATCTCGATCGAGCGAGTATGGAGATGCTGGAGTTAATTCGAGCTAACGCCTTACGGGGTGCTAATATTGTCAGGCAAGTGCTAATGTTCGCACGGGAGACTGAAACTGAATGGAAATTAGTCTCGATCTCTCAACTGCTTGAAGAAATTATCCAGCTGATTCGACAAACTTTTCCCAAATCAATTGCCATTGAAGATCGTGTTTCTCCCGACTTGTGGCAGCTTGATGGGGATTCGAGCCAACTACATCAGCTATTAATGAACCTCTGCATCAATGCCCGCGATGCCATGCCCGATGGGGGCAAGTTAATCATCTCTGCGGAAAATCTCAGTTTAGACGAGCAATATTCTGCCACGAATTTAAATATCGAAGTTGGTAATTATATTTTGATTACCGTAACCGATACGGGAATGGGTATTCCACCAGATACAATCGACCGCATTTTCGAGCCTTTTTTTACCACCAAAGAACCAGGTCGGGGGACGGGATTGGGTTTGTCTATGGTAATGGGCATTGCCAAAAATCATGGCGGTACGATCGAGGTCAAGAGCGATCTCAGAAGCGGTACTCAATTTGAGGTTTATTTGCCTGTATCAGCAGCAATAGCAACAACTGAGACCATAACTGGTGAGACTCTACCCTCTGGAAGGGGAGAATTAATTTTAGTTGTCGATGATGAAGCGGGGATTCGAGAAGTTACTAAAGCTACTTTAGAAACCCACAACTACCGAGTTATTACCGCTAGTGATGGTCTTGAAGCGATCGCAATTTATGCCCAACAGCCCCAAGAGATCCGAGTGGTGTTGATGGATTTAGTCATGCCCGAAATGGATGGTCTAACTGCCATGCGTGCCTTGAAAAAAATCAATCCCAAAGTTAAGTTAATTGCTAACAGTGGAATCCCAACTAAAGAGAAAGTTTCCGCAGCCGAATCAATTGGGATCCAAGCCTTCCTACTCAAACCCTACACGGCAGAAAAGTTATTGTTTCATTTGAACCAAGCGATCGTCGCCCAATAAGCGATCGAATAGCTGGGGTCTGACTTTCATTATTTTAGGTAGCGAATGACTAACAATTTTTATCGACAGAAAGAAAATTTCTTTAATCTTTGGTCTTCTTACTATGATTGCTTGCTCACCACTGTCTTCTATCAAAGTATTCATAAACGGTTACTAGAATATGTGGAGTTACAGGAAAATGCTTCTGTTCTCGATTTAGGATGCGGTACGGGTAAACTCATGAATCGTCTTGCTGCTAAGTTTCCAACAGTCAGGGCAATTGGTATAGACCTTTCACCTTCGATGCTAAAAGAGGCAAGAGCGAGGAATCAATATCACCAGAGATTGATTTTTGTAAATGGTAGGGCAGAATCTCTATCCTTTGCTGACGAACAGTTTGATGCTGTTTTCTGTACCATCAGCTTTCTTCATTACCCTCACCCACAGCAGGTTTTTGAGCAAGTAAACCGCGTTCTTGCTCCTGGGGGAAGATTTTATTTGGTTGATACCTATAGAGGAGAAAATAATTTTTCCTTTTTTGCCCCCTGGATTGGGGAGATGAGATTCTACAGTCAGCAAAAACGAGAAGAGTTAGGCAAAGAAGTTGGGTTATCCTGCTTAGCCCATCATTATTTACTTCCTGGTATTTTGTTAACTATTTTTTCTTCCCAAACTCCATAATGCGATCGCGGTAATCAGTAAAAAACTAATTAGATTATTTTTTTACTTGACAACTCATACTCATAACGACTATGATTTATTTAGAAAAACTCATAACGAGTACGATATAAATAATAAGAGTAATGACTATGAGAGAAAAAGTACCAGACGTAGTATTTAAAACCAGAGTTCGTGACGAATCTGTAGAAGGGCCTAATCCTTTTCGCTGGCAAGACAGAACAACCGATGAAATTTTTGGGGGTAAGCGCGTAGTCTTGTTTGCTTTACCTGGTGCATTTACGCCGACTTGTTCTTCTACTCATTTACCTCGTTACGAAGAACTCTACGATGATATTAAAGCTCAAGGTATAGACGACGTAATCTGTCTTTCGGTAAATGATGCTTTTGTCATGTTCCAATGGGGTAAAGCACAAGGGGCAAAAAATGTTTTCTTACTTCCCGACGGTAACGGAGAATTCACTCGTAAAATGGGAATGCTAGTAAATAAGGATAATCTTGGTTTTGGGATGCGTTCTTGGCGTTATTCAATGGTAGTAGACGACAAGAAGATCGAAAAAATGTTTATCGAACCAGACTTTGGTGATAATTGTCCTACCGATCCTTTTGAAGTTTCTGATGCCGATACCATGTTGGCATATTTGAAAGGAACAAAATAAGTTTGTCAGAGCGAACAACCGTTCGCCGTTATCTACCCCATTTATTAAATCTCTTGGGACAATTATGGGAACTATATATTTAGGTTTTGTAGCTAGTTTAATAGCAGGTATGGGGACGGCATTAGGTGCTTTACCAATTCTGTTTACCACTAAGTTAGCCAAAAAATGGCAAGGAATTCTCTTAGGTTTGGGTGGTGGTGTAATGCTAGCTGCAACAACCTTCTCCCTAATTGTACCTGGAACCGAAGCAGCGATCGAACTTGGTTATTCGCAACAGCAAGCTGCCTTAATTATCAGTATTGGTATTATTCTAGGTGCAGGATTGTTATGGATAATTCATAATAACTTTCCCCACGAACATTTTTTTAAAGGGCAAGAAGGTAGAATTACTCAAAACTGGCAACGGATTTGGTTATTTGTCTTAGCCATTACCCTGCATAATTTTCCCGAAGGGTTAGCAGTAGGCGTTGGTTTTGGTGAGGGAAATATAAGTACTGGATTACCTTTAGCAGTAGGAATTGGCTTACAAAATATGCCCGAAGGGTTGGTAGTTGCCTTAGCATTAAGAGAGTTAGATTATTCGATCGCCTTTGCTTTTGGTATTTCCATGTTGACTGGTTTAGTCGAACCCATTGGTGGTTTAGTCGGTGCAAGCGTAGTCAGTTTTGGTCAAACTTTTTTACCTTGGGGAATGGCAGCAGCAGCAGGGGCAATGTTATTTGTAATTGTCGATGAAATCATTCCCGAGATAGATCATCAGAGTAATAACCAAGAAGGTACTCTAGGTATTATGGGGGGTTTTATTGCCATGATGTTTTTAGACATCGCTTTTGGTTAATCTCATAAAGAGGCGATCTCGAACATCCGTATATTGGTTCATGCTGTTGGCGAACAGCCCTAACAGTGAAAATCAGTACAGTCTAGTCATTAAATAAAGGAGAACAAAAATATGGTTTCTACCATTTCCAAACAAAAACTTTACTCAACTCGTATCGATCTTGCAGAGGAAGTTCGCATCAAAGTTATTGAGTTATTAAATCAAAGCTTGGCTGCAACTTTAGACCTGAAAACCCAAACCAAACAAGCACACTGGAATGTAAAAGGTACAGACTTCTACCAATTACACGAACTGTTTGATGAAATGGCAGGAGAACTGGAAGAATATGTAGATATGGTAGCCGAACGGGTAACAGCTTTAGGCGGTACAGCCCTGGGAACAGCCCGTATTGCAGCTTCTGAGTCGATTTTACCCGAATATCCTCTAGATGCTGTAGGTGGTATCGATCATATTACCGCTTTAGCCGATCGCTATGCAGCCTATGGAAAGCATCTAAGAGAAGCGATCGATACTACTGATGAATTGGGTGATGCGGATACAGCAGACTTATACACTGAAATTTCTCGTACCATTGATAAACGTCTCTGGTTCTTAGAAGCTCATCTTAATGGATAATATTGTGCTTCATCTCGTTTAATTGTAAGGTGGGCAGCAGCCCACCCCAAAAAGGACAAGATGAAGCCTTAAAAGCAGGTGAAGAAGAATGAAAATTGAATATCTTTCTAGCTTTATCAAAGACCTCAAAAAATGATTGCTTCAACCAAGAGAGTATTGTAAAGATCAAAGACTATATCCCAAAGTCAACAAAACCACATTTTCCAACTGAGCAATGGTTTCAGTACTTAGTTGACCTAATTTACGAATCAAGCGAGTTTTGTCTAGTACTCGTAATTGAAAACATAAAGCAACAGAATCATGAAGTAATCCCCCGTCTCCTTTTTTAATTGCCAAACAAATTGGCAAAGAGGCACGACGCTGGTTAGTGGTGAGAGGAATAGTAATAATAGTGGTGGAAAACTGTGAGACTACATCATTCTGAAATACAATCACTGGTCGTATCCCTGCTTGTTCAGAACCTTGAGTAGGATTTAAGTCAGCCAGCCAGACTTCACCTCTTTTAAGGGCATCATTCATAAACTATCTTCGGAGTCTAACATGGCTGCATAATCACTCATACCCTCCTCAGCCATAGACCTATCTTCCTCAGCAAATTCAGTAGCAAGACTAGCTAATTGACTTGGATCGATGAAACTAAAGCGGTATTTATCCCGAAATTTCAAAAAAGCAATAAAATCAGCAACTTGTTGGAGTTGAGCGGAAGTTAAATTGTCAATATCTTGCTTAATTGCTTCGTAACTAATTGGCATAGTAATAAGGTTATGATAAGTCTAGAGGGTTATTTCTATCCTAAAGTAATATTGAGACCCTAACTTCACCAGAAACAGTTAGAAGGTATTTTAAAGATACAATTTCTGTGAACATAGGTTATATTAATTTTCCCCAAACAAATAAATAAAGATTGCGACGATATTTTTGGCTACTATCAAATAACTTATTTATTAAACTAACTATTTTTACTTAAGGAGATATAAAAATTATGAATTATGATTTCGATCTATTTGTCATTGGCGCGGGTTCGGGTGGTATTGCGACAGCCAGAAGGGCTGCTGAATATGGCGCGAAAGTAGGTATCGTCGAATTCGATCGCCTGGGGGGAACTTGCGTTAACCGAGGTTGTGTTCCCAAAAAGTTAATGGTGTATGCGTCTCATTTTCCCAACTATTTTGAAGAATCTCAGGGATATGGTTGGACTGTAGGGGAAACCAGCTTTGACTGGAAAACCATGATTACGGCAGTAAATAACGAAGTCGATCGCCTTAATGGGATCTACAACAGGATGTTAGATAATTCCAAGGTCAAAGTTTATCAGGGTTATGGTAAATTTATCGACTCCCATACTATTGCGATCGGAGATGAAAAAGTTACCGCCGAGAAAATTCTTATTGCCGTAGGCGGTAAACCAGTCAAACCCGATGATATTCCTGGGATCGAACACGCAATTACTTCTGATGATATCTTCCACCTTCAAGAACAACCAAAACGTATTGTTATTATTGGTGGGGGATATATTGGCGTAGAGTTTGCCTCTATACTTAATGGTCTGGGAACAGAAGTCACTTTGGTAATTCGTCGAGACAAAATATTATATGGTTTCGATGAAGATATTCGCAGTGAAATTCAAGAAGGGATGCAAAATCACGGCATTCGTATTCTTACCAATAAACCAAAGATTGCGATTACTAAAACTGATGCAGGTTTAGAATTAAAAATATCTGGGGAAAAAGAAGAAACTATCGTTGCCGATGCAGTTAGTTTAGCAGCTACAGGTAGAATACCTAGATTAGCAAATTTAGGATTAGAAAATACCCAAGTAGAAGTAGTTAATGGCGCGATCGCTACTAATAAATATAGTCAAACCGCTGAAGAACATATCTATGCTGTAGGCGACTGTACAGATCGCATTAATCTTACCCCAGTAGCAATTCAAGAAGGTAGGGCTTTTGCCGATACTCATTTTGGCGGAAAATCAAAGCAAATGAGTTATGAAAATATTCCGACAGCCGTCTTTTCTAATCCCGAAGCTGCTACAGTTGGTTTAACTGAAGCAGAAGCCAGAGAAAAATACGGGGATAAAATTAAAGTTTACCGTAGCAAGTTTCGACCCATGTACTATACTCTGCCAGGCAAACAAGAAAAAACCCTGATGAAATTAATCGTCGAGACGGAAAATAATAAAGTAGTTGGGGCGCATATGGTAGGAGATAGCGCAGCCGAAATTATTCAAGGAGTCGCGATCGCGGTTAAGATGGGAGCAACTAAAGCCGATTTTGATGCAACGGTAGGTATCCATCCTAGTTCTGCTGAAGAATTTGTGACTATGCGCTAATTTAAATTATTTAAATAGAGAGCAATCATGCTCTCTAAAATAAAAGATAAAAGTTCTGGAGGATATCATTCTGAATCCATTACATTAGTTAGAGTAATTAACAAAATATCAAAGAGACAAAAAAATTCAGTGGAAGAGTGGTTAATTTATAAAGAGTTTCGTTTTGAGGCAGCCCATCGCCTACCGTCTTATGATGGTAAATGTCAAAGGCTACACGGACATAGTTGGATAGGTAGAGTTTATGTGCGAGGCGATCGATTGATCTCCGATGGGGCAAAACAGGGAATGATTATGGACTATGGAGATATCCTTCAATATGTTCAACCACTTTTAGATAATTTTTTAGACCATTATTATCTCAACGAATCTATGGGACTAGAAAATCCTACTAGTGAAGAGATCGCTCGCTGGATTTTTACTAAACTAGAAAAAGCTGGTTTACCAGGACTCGATTCGGTAGAAATTAGAGAAACTTGTACTTCTGGTTGTCGTTACAGAAAAAATAACAGTTCAATTTAAACTATTTTTTAAGCTCTGTCTGGGTATAGCACAAATCGCGAACAAAAGAAACTATATTATGATCGAATCTGCTGTTTGCTATCTGTTTTCTGAAAATGAAAGTCAATTTTTCTGCTAAGTTTGCTATCTTTTTGACAATCCTAACTTTACCTCAGTTTTTTACTACCACTGCTGACTCTGTTTGGTGTTCTCCTAGTTTAGCTGCCCAAGTCAAACAGTTAGGGGAACAAGGAGAATCAGGTCAACCAGGAACAGATGGTCGAGCGGGCAAAAATAGTGATAGTTTGACAGTTTTTGCTGATGGTACACCCATGACTCTCGATCTGTCTGGAGAAAATGGTTTTCCTGGCAATGATGGCACTGTCGGTAATATAGCTGTTTGTGGCGATCGCCCTGATGATGCCGATTATAATATTCGTCAGGCTGATGGCGGTAATGGTGGTGATGGCGGTGATGGTGGCGATGGCGGTAATGGTGGCGATCTCACTGTATATACCACCGATCAAAATAACCTCGCACAAATTTACGTCGTTGCTGCTGGCGGAGAAGGGGGCGAACCAGGTCAAGGTGGTGCTGGCGGTGAAGGCTGCAAATGTGCTACTTCTTACTGGAATCAACAGAGTTGCACGGGTAAACCAGGTCGGGAAGACTATAGTTGCACTACAGTAGAATTTGAGTGTGAAGACGGTTATAATGGCAGACAGGGTAGAACTGGCAGACAAGGAAAACCAGGTCGTCTAGGTACTTTAACTCTAATTAACTTAGATAAATCCCTGACACCAGACCGACCAAAAGCCACAATTCCCATTGCCCAATTAAAAGATAGGGGGTTTACCTTATCTAAAAATCAATGGGAAACAAAAACAGGTGCAGCCTCTTTATTAGCACCAGGGTCGATTATTGCGGATGAATATCAAGAGTTAGTTAATCGGGTAGAAAGTACGATTCTCTTAGTTTGGGATGCACCCCAACCCTTCGATAATTTTGCTCAAGAACAAATTACTCTAAGTTTAAATGAAGACGAAGGGATAGACTTCTCGCTACCCGATAACTTATGGTTGGAAACAACTACTCTAGAAAGAGATAATGTGACAGAACTGTTTGTGTTTAATGCGATCGAAGAAAAAGAAGTTACCCAACTAGAGAGTAAGAATTTATCGGGGAATGGGTCTAATTTGACCTTAACTTTAGAAGATATGGCGGGTAAATCCGATTTAATCTTAACTGATTTTAAGCTGAGATATCGCACTAGTAACTCATCAGATGAAGCCCGTTTTCGGCGTGTTTACGATTATAAAACCCGATATGAAGGGGAAATTCCCCCAGAAGCGATCGAATATCAAAACAATCAATTTACTATCTATCTAGGTCAATTACCCATACCTCCCGAAGCCTTACAAAGAAACACGGCAGTAGAAATTAAAGTAACTGCCAATCGTTCTTTTGCGGGTAAATCAAAAGAACAAGATATTATTGTCCGTGATATTCTAGAGCGATAATAAAGCAGAGGAGGAGTATGGAAAAGGCGATCGAACGTATTCGCTTATCGCAAACAGCTAAGGAACAACTAATTAAATTAAAACGTAGTACCAAAATTGACCAATGGAATATCTTATGTAGATGGGCATTTTGTTATTCTTTAGCTGAGATAAGTACTCCTTCTGTTGCACCTATTCCTGCTGATAGCAATGTAGAGATGACTTGGAATGTTTTTGGTGGAGAAATCGCAGATATTTTATTAATTGCTTTAAAACAAAGATGTCATCAAGATGGCTTAGGGACAGATCCAGTAACCCTAAGACAACAATTCCGTTTGCATCTCCATCGTGGTATTGGTTATTTAGCTGGAGATGCAGATATAAAAAATATAGAGAATTTGCTCGACGTTACACCGCCGTCAGCTATGTAATATTATGTAATATTCAGTACGGATAATTGAATGAAATAAACCGACTTATTGCCGCTTTCTAAAAATTAGACAATGTTAGACATTATCTGCTTATTAGTTCCTGCTTCATTGATGGACTTCGGAGTCTTCATCTCCACAGGCATGACATCGGGTTCAGCTAACCCTAGTAAATTTAAACTAGCTGAATAGTCTCTGTCTGCTATCCAGTCACAGTTATTATTCTCACATCGATAAACTCTCTCAGATAATGGAAGTTTATCCTTTTTTTGCCCGCATTTAGGGCATAACTTAGAACTCGGAAAAAAACGGTCGGCAATAATTAATTTACTGCCATATAATTGAGTTTTATAAGTTAGCTGTCGCCTAAATTCATAAAACCCCGAATCAGCAATAGCTTTTGACAATTTACCATTTTTAATTAATCCCGAAATATTTAAGTCTTCTATGACAATTTGGCTGTGGTTTTTAGCCAACCTTGTCGTTAACTTATGAAGAAAATCCGAACGAATACAACGAATACGGTAATGTAATTTAGCGATACGAGCTTGTGTTTTTTTCCAGTTTGATGAACCAATTACTTGACAACGGTTAAGCCATTGTAACCTCCTTAATCTTTGTTCTAATTGTTTATATGGTCTAGGAGAACGAATTTCTTCTCCTGTTGATAGTGTGGCAAATCTAAGTAAACCTAAATCTACAGCTATTGGCTTATTGATAGGAGCTAGATTCTCTTGAGTTATTTCTACTTTAAAACTAATAAACCATTTATTTGCTCTCTTACTTATCGTTACCGACTTGGGTTTTACTAATTGTGGCAATCTTTCATAAGTTTTGAGCCAACCAATCCTTGGCACTTTGATTCGATTCTGTTCTACTCTTATCGAACCATCTAGTGTAAAACTATCCGACTTGCCTTTTTTCTTAAATCGTGGTGGTTTCTTGCTTTGGTTAAAGCAATCATCCCAAGCTCTCCTTAAATATCTTAAGGCATATTGTGGCGCACATTTCGATACTTCGTAGTACCAAGGACATTCTGGTTTAACTAGAGCTACTAACCATTTGTGTAAATCGATAGCAGTCGGAAACTTAATTTTTTTTTCTGGTCGAGAGTGGTTATTATCTAGAATTTTTTTGGTTAAACTTAAACCCCAATTCCAGGCGTGTCTTGCTAATCCTGCGTGTTTGGCTAACAGAACTCTTTGTGTATTATTAACTTTTAATTCCGTCTTAAAACCTAACAGCATTTTTATTTGAGCTTATCCGCTACTTCTCTTAACTCTTCGACCAAAGCTTTATTTTTATGGCTTCTACTTCCATATAACCTAGCACTAAAAACTGTGATTATTTCTAATACATCTTGAGCTAAATCTTCTTCAAATGTAGAGTCTTCACTTCGGTTGATAATTATTACTTCTGTTCCATATATCTCACAAAGCATAAAAATTAGTTCGCTACCAAATCTTAAAAGACGGTCTTTATGACTCAAAACTAATCTTTCGACTTGATAGGTACAGATTAATTTAATTAATCTAATTAAACCTTTTTTCTTATAGTTCATTCCCGAACCTAAGTCTTTAATTAGTTCAAATGACCATCCTTGTTTTGCACAGTAGGCTTCTAACACCATTGCTTGACGCTCTAAATCTTTCTTTTGGTCATGAGAGCTAACTCTGGCATAAGCCACTGTAAGAGAAGCATCACTCTTATTTCCTAATAGCTCACTAACATCAAATCTTCTATGTCCTCCTTCCGTTCTGGTCGAACGGATTTTACCGTCCGCTTCCCATCTGCGAATGGTTTTCGTTGATACTCCTAAGAGGACGGCACGCTTCTTTTACTCCAACTAAATTAGACATTAATCGATAATATCACGAGCTATGTCCAATAAAGTTGAATATTGTCTAATTATTTTGATTCAGTTTAATACCCTAGAAAAAAACCTATTACTGATTACTGATTACTGATTAGGTGATTACTTGACCTCACCTTTAATTTAAGTATTCAACCGAACTTAAAAATTGCTACAAATGTCTGAATATTAAAAACTAATAGCCACAGATTTATAACTTATAGCTATTAGTTTTGAAAAAACTGGGTATTTATGAACCCAGTCCTCTCGATTTTAATTAATAATTGATTTTAATTAACTTAATTAACGAATATATTCTTTTAGAACACTATTACGATTGGGATGACGTAGTTTACGTAAAGCTTTAGCTTCAATTTGGCGAATACGCTCGCGAGTTACATTAAATATTTGTCCAATTTCTTCTAAAGTTTTCATCCGTCCATCGTCTAAGCCATAACGCAAGCGGAGTACATCTCTTTCGCGGGGGCTAAGGGTATCGAGAACATTTTCTAAATCTTCTCTCAATAAACTTTTTGATACTTGATCTTCTGGAGTTTCGCCATCAGCTTCGATAAAATCTCCTAAACGAGAGTCTTCCTCTTTACCAATAGGTGTTTCTAAAGAAATAGGTAACTGAGCCGACTTAGCAATAAAACGTAATTTTTCGATGGTCATTTCCATCCGAGTTGCAATTTCTTCCTCGGTGGGTTTGCGTCCCATTTCTTGGGAAAGTAATTTAGTTGTTTTCTTAATGCGAGAAATAGTTTCATATAAATGAACGGGAAGGCGGATAGTGCGAGACTGATCGGCAATGGCTCTAGTTATTGCTTGTCTGATCCACCAGGTAGCATAGGTAGAAAATTTATAGCCTTTTTCATGGTCGAATTTTTCTGCTGCACGGATTAAACCGAGAGAACCTTCTTGGATTAAATCCTGAAAAGATAATCCTCTGTTCATATATTTTTTAGCGATCGAAACCACTAGACGCAGGTTTGACTGTACCATCTTGTCTTTGGCTCTTCTGCCCAAAAATAGACGACGACGGAACTTGGGTAATTCCATGTCTACTTCTGCTGCCCATTCGCCATCGCTAATTTCTCTTTCAAGACGATCTTCGATGCGTTCGCGAATTCTTTCTAGCTCTAATAAATCCGCAATTTTCCGTGCTAGCTCAATTTCTTCTTCTGCTCTTAATAGTCGAATACGACCAATTTCTTGTAAGTAAATACGAATAGAATCTTCTGTGTAAGGCTTTTTTCTGCCCCTTTCGCCACGGCGGTTCGCAGTTGTTTGTTTTCTTTTTTTAGTACTAGTTGCTTCTTCGTCGTTGGTTGACAATTCACTTTCTAGTTTACTAGCGTCATCATCTATCAACATTTCCCAATCATTATTTGGGCGAGTAATAGTTGCGAGTACCTGATTAGATTCGGTCATAGTCTGTTTCTCTTGCTCCTTCAGTACAGAAATTTTAAAAATCGTAGTCTTTCAAATAAACTGGTTTTTACTTAGTTATCTGTTATTAACTACTTTGTTACTTAACTTAGTGTAAACACTTAAATTGTTCTTACACTAGCTTAGTTTCGATCGGGCAAAACTGCCACTGAGTATTTCTAACTAAATTTATTGAATTCTTTCCGATTTTAGCTTCGATTTCCATAAATGGGGCAAAATTTCTGCCGAAATTATGTAATTGAAACATAAGTAGAAAAAAAGAAGTTTAACCTGATTTTGGTGTATTCCTCTTTGGCATTGTAAGCAATATAACTAAAAATGACATCTTAAATTAAAAAGTTTCTTAAAATATAAAGTTATATTGGCGATCGCCAGAAAGAATTATATTTTCTTTATAGTCTGAAAGAAAAAAAGCAGCAAAATTTTAGAATACTAAAGAGAGTAAGACTTAATATTATTTACTTGGTAATGAACAAATTGGCATTAGGTACGGCAATAACGGTAATTTTACCCTTATCTTTAGCTATGTCTGGTCTTCGTGGAAATACTGAAACTAGAATTGCCCAAGCTACAACAGGAACTTTGGCTTTAGTTGCTAATGGAGAAGATTTTATCCGTCAGGGTTTTGTTTCTAAAGATGGTTGGCGCATTGATTTTGACCATGCTTACGTCACTTTAGCTGAAGTAAATGCTTACACTACTGAACCAGCTTTTAATGCTTCTATAGAAACTCAACTCGAACCCAAACAAACAGTATCATTAATAGAGCAACCAACAACAATAGATTTAGCTCAAGGAGGGGAAGATGCTGCACCTATTTTAGTTACTCAAACAAATGCGCCTATCGGCAGCTACAATGCTTTAGCTTGGAAAGTAATACCAGCAACAGAAGGCTCGGCGCAAGGGAATTCTATTGTCTTGGAAGGAACGGCGAGTAAAAATGGTCGGACAATTGACTTTACCATTGGTTTCGATCGAGAATTAACCTATACTTGTGGAGAATACGTAGGTGAAGACCGCAAAGGGATCGTACAAGCAGGAACAACCGCAGAAGTCGAAACAACTTTTCATTTCGATCACATCTTTGGCGATAATTCTTTACCCGCTGAAGATGTTTTAAATCAAGAGTCTTTAGGTTTTGAACCTTTGGCTTCTTTGGCTCAAAATGGTCAATTAAAAGTCGATCGAACCGATTTACAAGAGCAACTCAATCCTCAAGAATATGAGAAGTTACAAAAAGCGATTATGGGGTTGGGACACGTAGGCGAAGGTCATTGTCGTTCGTAATCACACATAAGTAAAGTAAGACCGATTACAGATAAACCTTAAAAGTTTTGGAAATAAACTATTCTAGGACTCATTAAACTGTAATCTGCAATTATGACTTAAAATTTGCCCTAGAGCATTGCTTTTTACCATTTTATCTTTGGAAAATTCTGCCCTCACTCAAATTACCAATAGCATTTAGCACCATTAAGCTATTAATTTTTCGGGCGTTGTCTGCAAAAATTGCGATCGATAAAAATATTGGTGGCAAAACAAAAACTCAAAATAGCTGCTTAATAATGACCGAGCGAAAAACATCGAAGCATTTAGCTTTTTTAATCTTTTTTTCCATTTTAGGATTCTCCCGACAAGTATTTGCTCATGGAGCTAACATTGTCTATCGACAAATATCAGCCATTGAGGTTACCGCCACTTATGAGGATGGTACGCCTATGGATAACGCTCAAGTAGTAATTTATGCTCCTGACAATCCTGCAATTCCCTGGCTAAAAGGAACAACAGATGCAGAAGGAAAATTTAGCTTTATTCCAGCCTCCAATGTCTCGGGAAATTGGGATGTGAAAATACGTCAGTCTGGACATGGTGATATTGTTAGTATTCCTTGGCAAGCAGACGATCGAACTACTGGGGTTGAATCGACGGATAATGTAGCAGATGGAGACAAAACAATCTTGTCAACTAATAGCAATTACACTCCAATGCAAAAAATAGTAATGGCAGCCACAGGAGTCTGGGGTTTTGTCGGTACGGCTCTGTATTTTTCTCGTCAAAAATCTTGATAATCGAGATTGCTTGATGATTCAATTCTGTTCAACTTTTACATATTCTTTGCTTAATGCATATTCCCGATGGTTTTGTTTCTCCTAGTATCTGTATTACTGGTTATGCGGTTACAGGCGGTGTGACTTGGTATTGTCTCCAACAGATTAAAAAAGATTCAAATCCTCAACAAAAGATTCCGAGAGCATCTTTATTTACGGCAGCTTTTTTTGTTGCTTCTTTGATTCATATTCCTATACCGCCAGCTAGCATTCATTTAGTTTTAAATGGCTTAATGGGGGCAATTTTAGGTTACTATTCTTTTTTAGCAATTTTAATTGGTTTGTTTTTTCAAACAGTAATGTTTCAACATGGAGGATTATCTACTCTTGGTATTAATGGGGTAATTATGGGTATTCCCGCCCTAGTTGCTTATCATATTTTTCGCCTTAATAATCAAAACAATAGGCGAAAAAAATTTTTGACCCAAATTTTAGCTTTTTGTGCGGGAGCGGGTTCTTTAATTTTATCTGCCACTCTATTTACAGTAATTATTATTACTAATATAACTTCCGATTTAGATGCACAAACCGAAATAAATGCAATTTACTTGTCTTTGATTAGTTATGTAATTCAGGCAATTATTGAAGGGGTATTTACGATGATGTTAATTTCTTTCTTAGAACAAGTTAAGCCTGAAATATTGAGACAATAATGAAATTATCTATCGATCGCTATGCCTATCTAGATTCGCCAATTCATCGTTGGCAACAAAATTATAAACTAGTTGGACTGATTAGTTTAATTTTTGCTTTTTCTTTTATTCAAAAAATAATTTTATTACCAATAATAGTAGTTATAACTGCTGTAATTTTTTATTTATCTAATTTACCTCTGTCTTTTTTATTATCTAGATTACGCTATCCTGGCTGGTTTATTTTAACCATAGTCGTTTTACTTCCATTCCTAGCAGGAGATACAGTAATTTTTCAGTGGGGATGGTTAAGTATAAAACAAGAAGGAGTTAGAGCGAGTATCGTTGTTTCGGTTAGGTTCTTTTGTATTTTAACTGTTAGTTTAGTTTTGTTTGGTACTGCTCCTTTTTTAAGTAGTATTAAATCGATGCGATCGCTTGGTTTACCGCAAGTAATCGTAGATATGACTCTTTTGGCATATCGCTACTTAGAAGAATTAGGTAATATGCTCACAACTATGCAAAGAGCGATAAGATTAAGGGGATTTCAATATAAAAAATTTAGTCGTCGTAATCTCAGAATATTAGCTCAGTTAACTGGAAGTTTACTCATCCGTAGCTATGAAAGATCTAATCGAGTATATCAAGCAATGATCTTAAGAGGTTATGGTTATCAATTTACCCCAGTCGATCGAAAAAACAAAAAACGTTTTAGCCAATTAGATAGATTCAATTTACCGATTACATTGACTACAGTAATTATGGCTATTAGTCTTATAATTGCGGAGATAATTTTACCAGCTAACTAAACCATGAAAGAACTAACTCGATCGACCCACCTAATTAAACTAGAAACTCCCGCAGTAACAATCAAAAATCTCTGCTTTGGTTATCAAAATAAACAAAATACTTTAACCGATCTTAACCTAAAGATAAATGTAAGAGAAACTGTTGGTTTAATTGGGGCTAATGGAGCAGGTAAAACAACTTTATTTTTGAGCATCTGTGGTATCTTATCCCCCACTTTTGGAGAAATAAGATTATTCGAGCGATTAGTACAAGCAGGAACATTTAATCCTGAAATTGGTTTAGTCTTTCAAAATCCCGACGATCAGCTATTTTGTCCTACTGTTAGAGATGATATTGCCTTTGGGCCAGAAAATCTAGGCATATCTCCAGAAGAAGTAGAAGAAAGAGTGCGTACAGCTTTATCCCTTACAGGTATATCTCATTTAATCGATCGCGTTCCCCATCATCTCTCTGGGGGAGAAAAATGTATGGTAGCTATCGCTTCGGTTTTAGCAATGCTGCCTCAGATAATTCTTTACGATGAACCCAGTGCTAATCTCGATTTACAAGCCAGACGCAGATTAATTAAATTTTTGCAAAACTCAGAAGAGACAACTATGATATCTTCTCACGATCTAGAGTTGATTTTAGAAGTTTGCGATCGCGTTATTTTACTAAATCAAGGTAGAATTGTTGCTGATGGTATTCCTCAAACTATCATGAGCGATCGAGTTTTAATGGAAGCCAATGGCTTAGAAGTTCCTCATTCTCTTACCCATCATCATCAGTAATCATTTATAACCATTAACCATTACAGCATTAGTGACAAGTTAAGTACGAATGCCCATATTTTACCGATCTTGGCATGAAAGCGAGCTTTACAACAAATTTCAGATGAATAGACTCAATTTTTACTCGCTACCTGCTACTCGCTACTCGCTACTCACTACTCGCTACTCACTACTCGCTACTCGCTACTCACTACTCACTACTCGCTATTCGCTACTTCAAGATTAATATGGTCTACCAAATAGAAAACTGTTGTAAGTCGCGCTATTGTATTTTTATTTTTGTCCCTGGTTGAATCTGTTCTGTAGGATGGAGAATTACCCTTTCTTCGGCTTGTAATCCACTTTCGATCGTCGCCTCAAAATTACTACGTTGACTGACTTCTATCTGACGTTTTTGGGCTAGATTATTTTCTACCACAAAAGTACACCAAGTATTAGATAAGTTACGGTTATTTCCTGGTTCGCAACGAAATAAAGCACTTAAAGGAATCACCAAAACATCTTCTCCAGACCAAATTACTATTCTCGTTTCTACTCGATAGCGATCGCCTAAAGGAATTTCCTCATCTACAAAATCGGCAATTACATTGACTCTTTGTTCTTCTACACCCAAAGCAGAGACTTTAGTAAAAGCGGAGGGTTCTACATAACGTACTTTTGCCTTAAGAGTTGATTCTCCGCCCCAGTGTTCGAGGAACATAGTAGCACCAGGTTTTACTTTCACAGCATCAGACGAAAGTAAATCGACTACGATTTCTAAGTCTTGGGGATTTCCTATTTCTAACAGATGAGTCCCTGCTTCTACATACTTGGCACTTTCGAGATTAACTCTGAGTACATAACCATCAATCGGCGATGTAATATTAGTACGATTAGCATCATCAGCTAGTTTGGCCAGTTCTGCCTCAACGCTCTCGATCCGAGCATCATAAACATCTAATAGATAATCTGGGTCTTTTTGTTCCGCACGGAGAATAGACAGGGCTTCTTTGGCAGCATTGACTTCTGCTACTGCACTGTCGGCTAGTCTTTCTTCCGCTTCTAAAGCTCTCAATTTAGTGGTTTCTTCTAATTCTGCTCGTTCTTTTTCCTGACGAGAAATGACTCCATCGGCGTGTAACTGTTGGTTGCGATCGCGATCGCGTTTTGCTTGTTCTAATTCTGCTCTAGCTCTTTCTACCTTAGCTGCTGCTTCTTTTTGTTTGGCAATTGCTGCTCTAATTCTCGCTTCAGCTTGAGCTATGGCTTCTCGTTTCGGACGCTGAGTTTCTACTCCTGCTTTTTCCGCTTCCCATTGGCGCAATCTTGCTTGAGCCTCTCTTACATCGGATTCTAGAGGTAAAGGATCGATTTGAGCAATGATATCTCCTTGAATAACGCGATCGCCTTCATCTAAATTAATTCGTTGTAATCTTCCCGCCACAGGAGCAGAAACCACATAACGTTTGCGGATACGGGTTTCTCCTTCTTCATCAACAGTTACGAGTATATCGCCTCGTTTAACTTCTGCTACATCAACAGGAATTGGTGAGGGACGAAACGCCAATACTAATATTGCCAATATCCCTAATCCTCCAAAGATGTAGGGTAATTGTTTGGGGAAATAGTTTTTTTTAGGAATAAATTGTTTAGTTTCCTCTTCTTTAGTCCATTGAACTGGTTCTGATGGTTTATCGATCATTGTTAAATATAAATAGAACGATATACATTAATTAATTAATTAATTGAAGTGATTATTAGTTAGTGGTTTGGCTCTTTGTGGGTTAGTAATTAATAGTTGTGATAATTGTTAATTGCTCTTAAGTTTTACGTTTCCCAGTCTCTTCTGGATATTCTTATTTTAAAGAAACCAAAATATTTTTATGTCCCAAAGCAATTTACTGCAACATTTAGCAATACTGTTTTGATTATTCAAAGCCAGCTTTAAAGACAAGTCTTATGTTAGAAAAAAACAACTACCAATTACAATTTGTTGAGTACGGTAGTCTTAAATATCAACAAGCTGCTCGACTTAGATATCGTCTGTTTTACCAAGAACACGATAGCATATAAAAAGTATTACTATATATGTGTAAATTCAATAAGCACTTATGACTAAGAGTTTTCAAAAACAGCGTATTTCTATCACTGTTGATGCTCAATTACTCCAAGAAATAGATAAACTAACCAAAAATCGTTCTGCTGCGGTTGAAGCAGGATTGAAATTATGGCGCAAACAGCAGATTGAGGAACAACTACGGCATTTTTATCAAAATCGTTCTGTTGCTGATGAATCATGGGAAAAAGAGCAGATTCAACTATTTGTTCTACTTTAGGTGCAGTTTGTCCAATATATTCAGCAACCATACCCGATCGATCTGTTTCGATGCAATGACCCTTTTTCAGAATACCTAATTCTTTGTATATTTTACCGATTAATCTTGCTACAGTAGTTTTACCTGTTCCAGGCGATCCGCAAAAAACTAAATGTAAAGTTAACGGAGACTTTGGCAAACCATGTTCTTCTCTTTTCTTTTGAATATTTAAAAAAGCTACTAAATTATTAATTTCTTCTTTTAGCTGTTTTAATCCTATTAATTGATTTAATTCTTTTAAGATCTGTTCTAAATCACAGCGATCGATAATTTTTTTTTGATTGGATAAAGAATTTGTGTTCTTTTTTAATGCTTCTAATTCTGCCTCAATTTCTAAATCTTGCCACTTGGGATTGTTAAAATAATAGCTCATAGCCAAATTTTGATGATACTTTTTATTTAATATTCCCTAAATAGACTATTGAATATTGAGGTAGTTGGGCTTTTAACTTCTATCATGCTAATGTTCAACCATTTGCCACGTCATCTCTTCACCTGCCCATAAGGGAACGAGTCCAGATTCAGGAAATGGAACTTCATCGGGAATACGCCAGGTTGTTTTAGTCAAAGTAATCTGTTCGGTATTGCGGGGGAGTTGATAAAAATCTGGTCCATAGAAACTGGCAAAAGCTTCAAGTTTATCGAGGGAATTAGCACTTTCAAAAGCTTCTGCGTATAACTCCATGGCGTGGAGAGCGGAATAGCAACCCGCGCAGCCACAGGAACTTTCTTTGCTATTGCGGGGATGGGGTGCGCTATCAGTACCTAGGAAAAACTTGGGATTGCCAGATGTTGCTGCTTGCAAAAGTGCCAGACGATGCTCTTCTCGTTTCAAAATTGGTAAACAATAAAAATGGGGGCGAATGCCACCTTGAAATATAATATTACGGCTGAACAATATATGTTGTGGCGTGATGGTTGCAGCGATATTGTTAGTTGCTAGGACAAACTGCACGGCATCGGAGGTGGTAATGTGTTCGAGTACCACCCGCAGGTTGGGAAATCGCTTCTTGAGGGGGATCAAATGTTTCTCGATAAATACCTTCTCGCGGTCAAACACATCAACATCTCGATCGGTCACTTCCCCGTGCAGTAATAAAGGTATGTCTACCTGCTGCATCATTTCAAAGACGCGATCGCACTTACGAATGTCAGTCACACCGAAGTCTGAATTGGTGGTTGCACCCGCTGGATAGTACTTTACCGCTTTGACAAACTGGGATGCTTTGGCTGCGATGATTTCTTCTGGGCTGGTATTGTCGGTGAGATAGAGTGTCATCAGTGGCTCAAACTTTTTGCCAGTTGGAATTGCTGCTTTTATGCGCTCGCGATAGGCAGCAGCATCAGCTACCGAGCGTATTGGAGGCTTTAAATTTGGCATGATGATGGCGCGGGCAAACTGACATACTGTATGGGGCAGAACTGCCTTCAGTGCCTCGCCGTCCCGTAGATGCAGATGCCAGTCGTCGGGTCTGGTTAGAGTAAGATTTTGCATTTTTCTATCATAAAACACCTAGGGATAGGACGCTGGCGTGAAAAGTTTAAATTTTGTCAGGGGCTTAGGTAGTATGGTAGCGATTACATTTTGATAGAAATATGAAAGGAAAACTATGAGCATAAAATTGGAGTACGATCCTCAAGCAGATGCAGCTTATTTAAAATTTATTTTCTACAATTTAGAAGATCGATGCTTAAAATATCTTAGGCGATCGCCTAAGTGACTTACTCTCTAGTTTTCAACACTGCAATTAAATCCAAGCGATCGATCTGGCGACGAATAATTAAACCTGAAACCAAAGAAGCGATCGCCTTAACCTAAAGATAATCAATCTTCTCCAATCAAATCGTTAATTGCTGCTAAGATTTCATTCATTTGTGAGGTAGTTATTTTACCTATATAATCACCAAGGCGATCGTTTGATATCGTGCGAATTTGAGTTATTTTTAGCCACGAACGTTTTGGTAAAGATTGACAATCTAATTCTAAAACTAGGGGATATTTGACTTTTGGTTTAACACTAGTAATGGCTAAAATTACCGTCGTTCCAGAACGTTGATTAAAAATATTGTTACTAATAACTAATACAGGACGAATTCCTCCTTGTTCTTTACCGCGTATGGGATTTAAGTCTGCCCAATATATTTCTTTTCTTAATATTCTTCCGTCCAATCGTCAAACCCTCCTAATTCAGCAAATTCCTTTTCTTCTATAGGATCGAGTTTGGCGCATTCAATTTCAAATCTACGACGGCGTAAGGTATCTCGATTGATTTCTAGATTAGCTTCTATAGCTTTAGAACGACTAGGATATACTTTCTGTTCTACTAAATAATCAATTTCTGAAAGTAAGTTTTCATCGATAGTAATGGCAATTTTTTTTTGCATCGGTTTTGGTTTAGTATGATATTTATCATACTTATGATTATAGCTATAAAATTACCCTTTAGGTTTAAAATTTATTTTCTACAATTTAGAAGATCGATGCTTAAAATATCTTAGGCGATCGCATTTTTACTTACTCCCTAGTTTTCAATACTGCAATTAAATCCAAGCGATTAATTTGACGACGAATAATTAAACCTGAAATTAAAGATGCGATCGCAACTACAATAAAAGTAAAAGCATAATTAGAATTGGTAATTATTAAGGGTAGGCGATACAGTTCGGAGTTATAGGCAGCAGACATTAAAGCAGCTAAACCATAACCAATTAAATAACCTACGGGAATTGCCAACAAAGTTAAAATTGCTTGTTCTCCTAGTAAAATAAAAGCTACTTCTCCTTTAGTAAAGCCCATAATTCGCAGACTAGCTAATTCTCTTCCCCTTTCAGAAAGAGCAATACGGGCAGAATTATAAACAACACTAAAGGTAATGATACAAGCAAAAATCACCAGTCCAGTATTCATAATTTTGATACTTTCGGCACTAATTTCTTTGAAACTATTTAAGGCAGCTTTACGGGTAGATATACCAGTAATGGCAGGGATTTGTTTTAATTGTGTATAAAGTCGATCTGCCCTATGGGAATCTACAGCTAAATAAGCCCCAGAAATAGTTGCACCTTCCCTCATTAAGCGATTAAGAGCTTTAATGTCAATATAAGCTTGTACTCCTAAGAGTTCATCTACTAATCCTGCTACCCTAACTTGTCGCACAGGGCGATTTGCTTCAAATACTTCTACAGTGATAATATCTCCAGGTTGGACACCTAATATCTCTGCTAGTTTAGTTGTCATTACCACTCCATCACTGGGAAGATAAACAGAGTGTAAATTGCGATCCATCAAACGACGGAATTCCCCTTGGGGTTCAATACCTGTTAAGGCGGTGCGATAAGTACGATGTTCAAAACGCAATCTAGCAGGAACTAAACGGAATGGTTCAGAATCAATTACTCCAGGTAAATTAGCGACTTCATAACGGGTACGAGAAGGGCGGGGTTCATTAAATACAATTGTCATGTCTTGCCGTTGTACCTGACGAAATTGAAAATCCATCAAATAGTTAACTGCATCTATCATATAATTTCCCGTAATCAGAATTGCTACTGCTAGGGAAACACCCAAAATTGATAAAATAGCTTGTATCGGTTTGCGTTCTAAATTCCGTAAAATAATTCTCCCCGCTACGGAAAAGAAACGCTGTAACCCCAGTCTTTCTATAATAGTGGGTTTAAATTTAGCAGGAGGTTCAGCCCGCATTCCTTCGGCTGGTGGCAAAACAACCGCCTTACTGACTGCCATAAATGCACCGATCGCAGCAGCACCATAACTAACTATAATAGCAGTGGCTAAAACTTTAGGACTCAAGTCATAACGTAGCAAGGGAAATTTATACAACTGAGTGTTGTAAATTTGGGTTATTCCTCTTCCTAACCACACCCCAACTAAAATACCTAAGACTGAGCCAATAGTAACAATAATGAGGACAAATTTCAGATAGTGTAAGCCAATAGTCAGGTTGTCATAGCCAAAAGCTTTTAACACGGCTATTTGTTCCCGTTGAGTACTAACTAGACGAGAGAGAACCACATTGAGCAAAAAAGCAGCAATTCCCAAAAAGATGGAAGGTAACAGGGTAGCCATAATGTTTAAACCCTTAATCTCGTCAGAGAGAATTTGATGGGAAACTTGATCCTCTCTGCCATAAGCCCCCAAACCGCCGTAGCGTTCTAAAAGTCTATCCAACTGGGTAATTACTTCAACTTCTTTTGCGGTAGGACTCAAAGACAAGGTAACGTTATTAAATGCTCCATCAAGATCGTAGGCTTTACCTAAAGCATCTCGACCCATCCAAATAATACCAAAACGCTTATTATCAGGATATGGTTCTCCTGCGCCACGTGCTTCATAGATATATTCGGGGGAAAGGGCAATTCCCACAATTTTTAACCGTTCCCATCTACCATTAATAATTGCCCCAATAGTATCCCCCAACTGCAACTTATTAGCTTCCGCAAATGCTTCACTGACTAATACCTCATCACCTCTACTTGATTCGATATAACGCCCTTTACGGATAAAAAGCTCATTTAACATCGAAATCTGTTGTTCTGGAATAGATATCAGTCTCCCTGTAGCTGGTTCAGTCAACTCTGGAACATCAAGGGTGACATCTACCACAATACGAGTCTGAGTTTGCGCTACCCCTGGAATATCTGCAATCTGTGTTTTAAGGGTTTCAGGGGCGCGTTTTAAAGAGAGAAAAACCCGAGCAAAATTATATTCGCTATAGTAAGTATTTTGAGTCAGAGTCAGGGAGGTGTAGGCACTCCTCGCCATGACAAAACTGGCAATACCACAGACAACCACTAACGCGATCGCGATTACCTGTCCTTTTACATGCCATAAGTCTCTAAATAACTTGCGATCGAGGGAATTCATTGCTAGTTTTATGACGTTGTTGAAGTTATAAAATCCAGCATCTAATTGTAGATCGGATAACTCTTCGCACCTATAGCCTACCAAGCTATCCGACCTGGTTTTATTTTTGGAAAGAGTCGCCTCGATCGCTAGAACAGGTCTGGACTCCCTGGTGTACACCCGATAAATTCCCATTTACCAGCTCTGACTATAGAGAGTACTCACGCAGACGAACATACCACACGCAACCCAATATTGTTGTTGCGCCTAGCGGGATCGTTCCTATTGCGATTAGCAGAACGGCAGTTCCTAGGATTGTTGTTCCAAGAACCACCTGCTAAATTTGCCTGCCCTACCTCCAACCTCTCGACTAAGGGAGAAAATATGAAGTGGAATCATTATAGTATTTTTGAGTTTTGCTGGTGGTGAATATTTACAAAAAATAACTTAAAGCGAGTTTCGTCACCTAACTCACCATCTTGGCTTTCAAAGGTATGTTTTTAAGATTAACTTTTATGCTCTAATTGGGTTATTAATAAAAGGCAAAATTCTATTGGGGGACTAGCCCCCCAAACCCCCCAGTGGGGACGTTACGACCTCCCCACACCCCTGCCGTAAGGAAAGTCTCCCAAAAATACCCCCAATGTTGGCGAGCGACCCCGCGCCGACGAAAGGCGCAAGGGAATGCGCGAGAAGGGTCACGGGGGCAGGGAATTTAGGGGGCTTTTAGAGTTTTGCTGGTGGTGAATAGTTACAAAAAATAATTTTAAGCTCGCTTCGCTCGCTAAAGAAAAAAGAGTAAAGAGCAAAAATCGCAAAGGGCAAGAGGGCAAAAGCGGTGCGACCCCGCGTCGGCGTAAGACGCAAGGGAACGCGCACCAAGACAGGGCATAGGGCAATGAAGTCCTCACGCAGACGAACATACCACACGCAACCCAATATCGTTGTAACGAGGAGCGGGATTGAGCCTATAGCGATTAGCAGAACGGCAGTTCCTAGGATATTCGTGCCAAGAACCACCCCACACTACTTTTATATTACTTCTCGATCTCCAAACACTGCCATCACTCGGCGCACCATTATAGTTATCGTGCCAATCATCTTCACACCATTCCCAAACATTTCCATGCATATCGTACAAACCAAAAGCATTAGGCGGAAAAATGCCTACTTCTGTGGTTTCTTGGCGATATTCTCCCTCTGGCTCAGATTGATAGGTATAGTTGGCATTGTAATTTGCAAGATTACTGGTCAGGGTTGCCCCAAAATGAAACGGCGTGATAGTTCCAGCCCGACAAGCATATTCCCATTCTGCTTCACTAGGTAAGCGATAATTACGTCCTGTCTTTTCACTCAACTTTTGGCAAAACTCATTTGCATCATTCCATGACACTTGTTTTACAGGACGGTTATCTCCCTGAAAGTAGGAAGAATTGCTACCCATTACTGCTTGATACTGTGCCTGGGTTACGGCAAATTTACCCATAAAAAAAGCTGGCACTGAAACTTTGTGTTGAGGACTTTCATCTTCATCTCGGTCTTTTTCATCGCTTGGCGAACCCATGATAAATTCACCAGCAGGAATTGACACCATTTCTAAAATTACGCCATTGTCTAAATCTTCTTTGAAAAAATCAGCCTGATGAGTAGAACGGCTAGCCTCCTCTCCCCTAGTATTAACCGTAACTGTCTCAAATTCAACTGCCCATAAGGGCAACCCTGCGAATTTTTCGCCATCTTCAGTAGGTTCAATGTATTTGGGTTCGGCTACTGAGATAGCTGCGGGTTTATCAGTAGATTCAGGGGTACTTATCGGTTCAGGAGTAGATTCGGGGGTATTTATTTTTATTGGTTCAGGGGTGGATTTATCAGTAAGTTCAGGTTCTTGATTTAAAATCTGACTGCCTACCAATGTCGCAACCAAACCGCCTCCGCCCCAGCCAGCCCACTGTAAAAATTTCTTTCTCGTAATTCCTGTTGTATTTGTATTATTGCGTCTAGGTGCAGAAGAAGTACTTTCACTGGAACTCCGTTCGCGTCTAGGTTGTGCTGGAGATTGATTTTCCCTAAGTTCATAAGTAGGAGTTGTGTGACTAGAAAAAATATTCTCTTCTGCTCTTATTTCCTCGTTCTCCCTTCCTCTCGCTATACTCTCCTCTCCACCCCTCTCAATCTCCCCTACGAGGGGAGATGAAGTTACTGGAGGTGCTGGGGGAGGGGTCTGAGATTTTGTCCTTTGCTTGTTTTCCCTTATTTTTCGGTCCACAATCGGTTGCTGCGTTCCTGCTTGCTGCCTAAACTGTGTAGTAACTTCTTCCCAAATAGGCTGAATATCTTCATCTCTCAGTCCCAACATTCGTTGAAAATTCTTTAAATCATCGGCAGTTGCTTCACCCAATGGAAATTCATAGTCAATAGCAGCATGAAAAGCTTCTCTATATCGCTGTAAATGTTTTTGACGCTCGCGATATGGGCGCAGTACCTCATCTTCAATTACTGCTGCTTCTTCTGAGGATAAGCCTAGTTTCTCTCTGAGGGTATTTAAGATAATGCGTCTGTAATTAGGAATATCTCCACGACTGGCATAGCGTTCGACTTCTTTGCGATATTTCAGTTTGGGATCGGTAATTACAGCTTTAGCTAGCTTAATTTTAAAACCTTCCTTCACCGCATAAATTTCTGGTTTCATGGCTGGTGCTGTTGCTTGCACCTTTCCCTTGGCATATTCGTGTAACTCTTGTACCTCTATCCAACCATCACTATCGAGATCGGCAGCCCCTGTAGCTATGCCTTCAACTATGTAACGGCTGTAAATCGAGAGGTCTGACTCTTCTTGTTCAAAGGAATATTGAGTAGAAGTAGAAGAAGTTAAAACTGCTCTTCCTTCTCCCCCTAGTTGAGTTTGAATATCCACATCGCCAATGTCTTTCGCTGTCATACCTGTGGCAAAAGCACCACTAAAACAACAGTCTAAGATAACTACCTGATGCTTACAGCGACTCTGGCTCATTAAGTCCTGGATAAAGCCAGCAGCTACGGCGGTTGACCAAATCAGCTTGCCATTGTCTTTTTTACGAGTATTATTAGTAGCGAAATACAGTTTACCTCGGTCATCCTTAATTCCATGACCAGAAAAAAATAGCAATACTAAATCATCCTTATGACACCCCGAAAATATGACTTCAACCTCTTCTCGCATTGTCTGAGCATCAGGATCTAATAGGGGTTTCACCTGCTCAAACCCTGCTGTATCGGGATTTTGCAATACTTCTTGCATCCCCAGAACATCTTTGGTGGCTTTGGGGAGATCGGTTAAATCCGATTGATATTGACTTACGCCAATCAGCAATGCGATTTTGGTCATGGGTGACTTTTATTTTAATTTGGAGAGCCTTTCAATTGCTTCTACTGCATCTTCCAACTGTTGTTTACTCCGATACTCCAGTTTATAACATTTGCCTTTGTTAGAAAATTCTAGTTTCAAAGTTTTGCCATAAAAACGTTCACCCAAAGTGTTTAACAGTGCTTTACTATTCTCAACTCGAAAAACAGCCAATAATCTTCCAGGGATGAAGTTAGGTAATCCTGGTTTACCTCCTGCGGGAAGCTTGGACTCTCTTATTAATTCAACATCTTCTACCAATTCTTCTATTTCCTGTTTCAGATTGCGAGTCAACTCTTCGAGAGCTTCTGCTTCTAGATCGGGGTCGGCATCGCTAAAATCGATCTTAACCCAAACATTAGCTAAATCTTCCATGCTGTTACTTCTTCTGGAGCTTTTTTTAGAATTTTAACTAAATAAAGCAGGGGCGATTCGCGAATCGCCCCTACTCGCTGGATAATTTTACAATTATTCTTCCTTAAAATTACAAATACAAATCTTATGGGGCAATTTTTGTTTGATTATTCTTAATACTAATAATCTCACCACAAAGCATATTAAT
>JBFRWK010000078.1:0-4798 GCA_051439545.1 Xenococcaceae cyanobacterium
GGTAACGGCTTTGCTTTTGATTTCTAATTGTTTCTGGACAATATTCTAGTCTGTTAATTGTACTTTTTCCAGCTAAAATTCTTTGATTTGATTCAATAAAGTTTAGTTTTCCCAAAGCGATTGCCAAGGCTGGGTCGTAGCGTAATTTATCATGGTCATTTACGTCTTCGTAGCCTAAAACAATCCCATAAACTCTTTGTGATAGTAATTGATGAACTGAATAATCTGTATAGGATGAATCGCGATAATCTCGAAAACATTGAGCAAAACGAGAAGTAATTTTTAGCTTTTTATCTAACTCTGCCATTAAGATAATTCCTGCGTCTGAGGTGATTATTCCTCCACTGAAATCAGCTATTACTTTTCTTCCTTTGAGACTTCCAAAATTTAGTTGATTGGCGATCAACTTTGTTGAAATTGGAGTCATTAAATAGATAAAATATAATTGTTTTAATCCTTAAATTGTCTTGTTTTTTGTAATTATTTATCTAGAAAAATCCAGGGAAAACTCAATATATTTGCTTCAATATTATGCCAAGTAAATTGCTTTTTGTTCAAACTCTAATTGATTCTGATGCAGACTGCAACTCCAACAACACACTGTCGTTTGACGATAGAAGGGAACACCAGGCTCAAACTTAGACTTGGTAAGGCTTTTGTTTAGAGCGAGCGCATTTTTGGTGAGAAATGCGGGATCCTTCTGGTGTTTTTGGTCGGTTTTTAATGAGAATCCTTAATCGAGAAAATGCCACCATGAATGACTTGACTATAGAGAAACTCCATCTTCAACTAGGAGATTATCTTTTAGAAATTGGCTTTGGTGGGGGTTATCTACTCGATAAAGTATCAGCTACTCAAATTCCTTATTTTATTGCGGGAATAGATCCTTCGGTTGATGTAGTACAAATTGCCAAGCAAAAATTTAAAAGGCAAATCGAGCAAGGATATATCGAGCTTGAACAAGCTAGCGGAGAAAGTTTACCCTATAGCGATCGCTTTTTTAATAAAATATGTACTGTAAATACGATTTACTTTTGGTCAAATCCTCGATCTGTACTCGATGAATGCCATCGAGTATTAAAGCCTCATGGTCAATTAGTCATTTGCTACAATTCTCCTGCTTTTTTGGCGCAAACTAAACTTACTCAACATGGCTTTATCGCCTATGAGGTCGAAGAATTAGAGTTCCTGATGCAGAATTCAGGTTTTACTGATATCTTTTCTACCTCGTCCCAGAGTATTGAAAACGGACTATTTTATTGCACCTCTGGTTTTGTTGCTTAGACTATTACACCGCATTTCGCAGTTAAATTACTTTTCTACAATTGAGAAAATAATCTTTCCCAATTTATGGTTGGTGGTCTTTCTCCAGAATTGATTATGGCAAACTCCTTGTTGACAGTAGTATCGTATTTAAGACATTCTATGCAAGCATTAGCAACATCGATCCTGCTAGTGTCTCCATTGAGACTATCTCCAGATTCAATCACGACTGCTTTTTTACCGTCTGTTTTAGCTTTTAGTAAAGTGTTAAGGTCATAAGATGTATAAGGGCCATCAATTAACCTTCCAGGGCGAATAATTGTGTAAGCTAGACCCGAAGCTTTGATAGCTGCTTCTCCCTGTAGTTTGGCATCGAGTACCCCAAAAGCATTAAGGATATTAAAAGGAAAGCTGTCTTTTCGCAATACACCACAAGAAGAAACAAAAACAAATCTTTTTAAGTCCTTAGGTGCAGCAGCTACTAAATTTTTTACTCCCTCTCCATCTACCTCTTGAGGCGTATTTTTGGCTTGAAATAAATTACTAAAATCCCATCTCAAAGAAGGAAAAGCAGTTGTGCCAGTACAACAAATAATTTGAGTTACCCCTTGAGTAGCTGAGATGAGACTATCGGGGTAGCGGATATCTCCTACTACAATTTCTACTCTCTTATCGAACATTTGGCTGGCTTTATCTTTATCCCTAGTTAAAGCTCGCACGGAAATATTTTTTTCCAACAATTTTGCTACTACTAATTGTCCGACTCCGCCAGTAGCACCTGCAACTAAAATTAAATCTTGATTAGACATAGCGATCGCTCTTGATTAATAATCTATTTTTGATTAGAGATCATTTTAATTTTGTTGACATCCCCACTAAGTTAGAACCAGAGAAATCTTATCAAAATTTAGTTTAATGATTAGTATCTAAAATCTATCTAAGAAAAAAGAAAAATTGTTTTAACTTTCAACTTCACTTTTTTTTGATTGTAACTATCAATTAAGCCTAAAATCACTATGTCTGATGAGCTATACTCGAACTATGCTGCTTTTTTATTCCAAGTATTTGTTTGCGTAGTAGATTTATATGCTTCTGCTGTAGGTACTAAATTCCAGCCAGCTTTCCGTAAATGTTGATAGGTTGCCCAGCCTTTTGAACCACCTGGTATTTTATAATCGGGAACAGAATATTGAGAATAACTTGTATAAATTTTCCAGGGTTGATAGGCATATTCTCGTAAATGTAGAGCCATAGTAGTTTTATTGTTTTTATCTATGAGCCAGCACATTTGTCTATCCATAAATAGTTTAACTCCTCATGATTTACTTGTATATTTATAACTAACAATTAGCCATAAATATAGGTTATCTATAGTTTCATTTTGCTTGATGCAAATGTTAGTTACGGTTCTAACACATCAAAAACAAGACTAAAGTTATATTGGCTACAAATTATTGGCAAGCTCAATTATTTATTAGAAAAAATCAGATGATTATCAAAATAATCTTAAGATCTTGTTAAAAAGATAAAGAATATTTATGATGTTGACACTCGAAGGATAAATAATCAATTTTTTAAGAAAAGTATCAAAAAAATTTTCCGTCGAACTGACGTTAATTAAAAAGATGGCAAGGGTTTTAAAATAGCTCTAGCCAAACCGCCATCACCGTCTTTTAATTTAATAGGCAAACAAATTAGCTCGTATTCCCCTGGTTCGACTTGGGATAAGTTTAAACCTTCGATCGCCCAAATACCAGACCCCAATAAAGCATGATGTACCTCTATAACATTACCCTGGTAGCCACCAACAGAGAGATAGTCTACCCCAACTGTGCGTACTTTTTTCTCAGCTAAATAATGGGCTGCGTCCGTAGAGATATGCACAAAATCTTCGACAAAATCGGGAAAATTTAAAGCATGGGTGCTATTTCTGGTTTTAAATAAAATTCTTTTTCCTGCTTTGATGTTGTGGGGTTCGATTTCGGCGACTGTAATTTGTTTTGGGTCTTTAATTTCGATAACTCTAGCTTTACCAATAGTTGCATCCAAAGGCATTTTATCGACACCCATACCACCTTTGATAAAGTGATTAATTCCGTCTACATGAGTCCCCGTATGCGTACCGAGAGTTAACTTAGAAACATTACAGACATCTCCATGCGCCAAACATGATAAACGCAGTTTGGTAACTCCTGTGCTTCGTGCTGTGGAGAGGAAAAACAGATAAGGGCTTCAGCCCTGAGTGAAATATGGTATAATCCTTTCAAATCGCAAGACTCAGTAACCTACGCACAGGGCATGGGCTTAAAATCCCGTTGCACAGGTAACAAAGTTTCCCCTAGTAGATAGAGAATCAATTAGCGTGAACCAAAAAAAGTAAAAGTAACCTGGCATGACTGGTATTCCTTTGATACTAGTGGTTAGGATTAGTGGCTGTTTTGACTCAGCCTTAGTGCCTCAATCGAGGTCTAACAGAATCTCCTTAGCTTCAGCAAGGAGAGTGTCAATGGCTGGGTTCGATGCTAACAGGCGGATTATCTGGCCAATAAGGCATTCCTGAATAAATGGTTAAAGAAATATCAATCCAATTATTTGATTCATTCATAATTATTTTTTAGTGTAAGATTAGACTATCTAGGGCTGTGTCATCGTCTAAACTAGTAGCTCTATTAGTTGTCAGGCTAGAAGCGACTGCATCCCAACTCCAGCCATCGTTTTTGACTAAAGACAAAAGTAATCTACGCCGTTTGTTGATGTGACTGGTAGCTTCTTGAAAACTGCGATCGCTAACGGTGGGAATACCCTGTTTTCTGAGTAATTCTAAAGGGGTTAAAGGAGGTTCGTGGTTACTGGGTTCGAGATATGCCGATTTTAGGGTTTTGAGAAAAGCAGCACTGGCACGGCGGGCAGGATTCAACGAGGCAGGATCGGGTCTATATTCGGCAGGTACAGCATATTGTAGTAAAGTCATCGCCTCATCAAAAGCAGCAATACTCAAAGGTAGACAGCGCGATCGCTCTAAGCTATGGAAATAGTGTAAAACGGGATAAGCTAAATGTTTTTCACCTAATCCGACTATTAAGGGAGTAAGAGCAATTAAATGCTGGTCTAAATTCCCAAAATCTTTACCATTCCAAGTCTTAGTTAAGATTTCATCTGCCGTACCCCCCAAAGAGGAAATGTAAATTGCTAATACTCTTTTTTGAACTGCTGCTGAGATTACAGGGAACAAATAGGCGATGGAAAGGGTAACCAAAAAAAAGCCGTTAGCTGCTGCTATACCCGTTAACAAATGCCAAACTGTACTCTGAGGTAGATAGTCTCCCCGACCTAAAGTAGTAATAGTATAGGCTGTGAAGTAAATTCTGCCCCAGATGCTTGCTGGTTCTTGATTAGAAGAATTAACGATCTGACTTTTCACGGCTTCTCTGAAAGCCTTATCAAATAAGTGTTTCAGCTCTAAGCTTATTCTCAATAAATTGAGCTTAATGATAATGCTTAACGATAGAATCAGGCTTGAGAGATGCAAAAATTT